>DASYTA010000350.1:0-11355 GCA_036002745.1 Cyclobacteriaceae bacterium
CAAGAGTCAGGGCTCTCGGAATATGAAGGAGAAAGAACCAGCCGGTGATCTGTACGCCTGATAGTAAAGCTGCAAGTTTTCGTGTTTGAGGTATCAACAATCCCACACCTCCTGCAATTAAACAAACGGCAGCGAAGTAGGTAAAAAAAGTATGGAATGGAATGAAATCAGGAATAAGAGTAGCCACGAATCCGGGATATTGAAAATGGGCAACGCCACAATCGACAAAAAATAAAAAGAGAATGATCGCATTGGCGAATAATACTTTCTTTTCGTGTTTTTGATATTCAGTGGACGCACCAAGAATCAAAAATGCACCACCAATTAACCACAGCGTTTTGAATCCATTGATGTGGTCGCGCCAAAGATTAAAAATATGCCGCGTGGTCACTAACCAAAAAATAATGTTAGCGATGGTTAGCAAAGCAACGTTCCGGTATTTATTCAGGTAGACCGCCAGCACGCAAATCAGCAACACCGCTCCTGAAACATAAGCAAGAGCAGGATTGATGCTTTGCAGTTCTTCACGATAGGAGGGACGAGTCATACCGATGTCGCCTCTGAAGAAACTATAGATGGCTAACTCGGCAATGCCGATGAGGTACATGTTTTTGCCGACTTGGTAGAGTGGTTTCATATGAGCCTATTAAGTTGGTAAAATGAATCAGATCTTTTCTAAAGATAGGGATTCAAATTTAACTCTCATCGAGAAAGGAAAATACCCACCGTAATACGGGAGGTTTCTGGTTTGCTTGCTGTGCCTATTGAAGGTTTTGAGATTGGTTAATCCGGCAATAACCAAGAGAAAATCATTTTATGATTTTTTATCAAATGAAGAAGCTACCTGAAACTGGAGCCTTAATTTTTTAATGCTTGTAACAGTAGCAAGACTTAGCATTTAATGCCGGGGAGTTAAAGGAGAGAATGCGATTATAATATAAGCCTCCTTTTTTCCCTTCCTTTTGAATCATCGTAATGGATGATGTAGAGTCTCCATCAGAGTAATGAATCCCCTGCTCTTTGGAGTGTATCCTTTTATAAGAGGTCGGTTTTTCAGCAAACTCAAAAGTGACCAGAGTGTCAGTCACGAAAATCATCATTTCAATTTTATCTACTCCTTTACCAGTAAGGGCGGTGTGACATGTATAAACTTGTTGTGCGCAAAGTTGGGTGAAACCAAGAGTGAGAAAACAGGCGATTAGTAATTTCATTGCATTTAAATTGTTTTGTGTGAATGATTCTATAACAATTCAAAATTAGTGTCGTGAATGAAATCATTTAAACAGGATAAACACCTTACCAATCTCGTGTAATAATTTTCTCCATTCATGACAATTGGAGTTCAAGAAAAACTTTAACTAAGATGAAAGATCACGACAGCACAAGAGAGATGCTGGGGTTAAATTTTCTGCGCTACCCTAAAGTTGTTGGTAGGTATAATTTTTTTTGTTGTGGGTAGGTATGCGCAACTATCTTCTGGCAGGTAAACAAAAAAAGCCACTACTAATAGTGGCTTTTTGATTGTTTTCTGCGGTCCGGACGGGACTCGAACCCGCGACCTCCTGCGTGACAGGCAGGCATTCTAACCAGCTGAACTACCGGACCTTTAAAACAAGGGTGCAAAGATAACTTTGCTATCGGGTTATGCAAAAAATATTTTTGAATTTGTCGATTTTGGCCCAACTCTGAAGCAGAGGTCAAAACTCATTACCTTTGTCGGTTTAGAAAATTAGGTAGGCCAGAAATGAATTTCAGTGAAGAATTAAAGGGTGTTTCCGTGTTTAAGCTCATCGGTGAGGTAGCTCAAAAACAGGGCTTGGAGGCCTATGCCGTGGGCGGCTATGTGCGCGACCTATTATTGCACAGGCCCAGCAAAGACATTGACTTTGTGTGTGTGGGTAGCGGGATTGAGCTGGCGGAGGCGGTAGCGAAAAAATTGGGTGACGTGCAAGTCACCATCTTCAAAAATTTCGGTACGGCCATGATCAAATACCAGGATTTTGATCTGGAATTTGTTGGCGCACGCAAGGAGTCCTATCGCCAGGACTCGCGCAAGCCCATTGTGGAAGACGGTACAATTGAAGACGATCAAAAGCGGAGAGACTTCACCATCAACGCGATGGCCATCAGTCTGAACGAGAATAACTATGGCGATTTGATTGATCCCTTTGGCGGCGTTGCTCATCTCGCCAAGAAGATTATTCAAACACCACTTGATCCTGAAATTACTTTTTCGGATGATCCGTTGCGTATGATGCGAGCGATTCGTTTCGCTTCGCAATTAAATTTTGATATCGAAGCCAACACGTTCGAAGCGATCACCAAAAATTCGTCGCGACTGAAAATTGTTTCGATGGAACGCATCGCCGATGAATTGAATAAAATCATTTTATCGCCGGTGCCATCGTACGGGTTCAAGTTACTTTTTCAATGCGGATTGTTGAAAGAGTTTTTTCCAGAGATGATTGCATTGCATGGCGTGGAGTATGTGGATAACAAAGCGCACAAGGATAATTTTTACCACACGCTGCAAGTACTTGATAATGTAGCTAAAGTTTCAACTGACTTGTGGCTGCGTTGGGCCGCTATTTTACATGACATCGCAAAGCCATTAACTAAACGATTTGAGCCGAAAGTGGGATGGACCTTTCATGGCCATGAAGACAAAGGCGCGAGAATGACTCCTGGAATTTTCCGTAGGATGAAATTGCCGATGAACGAGAAGATGGATTTTGTGCAGAAACTCGTGCGATTGCATTTGCGTCCGATCTCATTGGTAAAAGAAGTAACTGACTCCGCAGTGCGCAGATTGCTGTTTGAAGCAGGTGACGATGTGGATGCGTTAATGGCTTTATGTCGTGCCGACATTACTTCAAAAAATCCCGATAAGGTTGCAAAATATTTAAACAACTTTGAGAAGGTGGAAAAGAAAATGGTGGAGCTGGAAGAGCGTGACCAGATTAGAAATTTTCAGCCTCCTGTTACCGGCGATGAAATTATGAAAATGTATAACCTGCCAGCGAGCAGAATCATTGGCGACATCAAAGAGCAAATCAAAGAAGCTATCCTTGAAGGAGAAATAAAAAACTCCCGCGAAGAAGCGCTTGAGCTCTTGACAAAAATCGCAAAAGAAAAAGGATTGATTAACCAAAATGTAAACCCATAAGTTTTATGAGAAAAAGTGTATTTGTTTTGATTTTGATTTCGATAGCAGCAACCACCTGGGCACAGAAGAAAAAGAAAAATGAAGAGCCGGCCAAGCAAGAGACTGCTACAGCGCAACCTAAACCTGCAACGGCAACACCAAAGGACACGGTTCCTAAAATGAATCCTCTTACTCAACATTATGCGATGAAATATTCTCTCGCATTGCAATGGGGCGATCAGGAGGTGGCCAAGGATGCACTGTATGATTTGATTATTGAAAATCAGGGTAACGATTCCATAATTTATGATCTCGCTATTTATTACTATCAAAGCCAGAAATATGCTCCCGCTGTTTTAGTGTCGCAAGAATTATTGAAACGTAATCCTAAAAATGTTGCGGCATTAGAAATAGCGGCCGTTGGCTGCGAGAATCTAGGTGTTCCTGACCGTTCACTGCAATATTATGAGAGCCTTTACTTGTTGCAAAATAACCCCACCGTTTTGTACAAGATGGCTTTTTTGCAATACAGGCTGAAAAGATATAAAGAGAGCATCACTTCTATTGATATTTTAATGGCTGATAAAGCGGCGGAATCTTTGAAAGTTAACTACAACGATGCAGCAGGTAAGCAAAAGGAATACCCTATGAAGGTTGCATTGCTGAACTTGAAAGGCTTGGTTGCTCAAGAACAGGGAGATAAAGTGGCAGCTAAGAAACTCTATGATGAAGCCTTGGCTTTGGCACCGGATTTTGCACCCGCAAAAGAAAATGTTACCAAGCTGAAATAACGTGCAACCTTTTGAAAAGAGGGTTGTCTATAAAAGAGGAAAAATAGTGTTTGGATTATCAGACTGGTCATAATGTAGATCATTTAATAGAACGCTGCCGCGATGGTGACCGGCAGGCGTATCAACAATTGTATAAGCTCTACAGCAGGGCAATGTATAACGTTGGTTACCGGATTGTGAACAATGCCGATGAAGCGAAGGATGTGCTGCAAGATGCTTTCATCAGTGCCTTCAATAGTTTGGAAACTTACCGTGGTGATGCAGCTTTTGGTGCTTGGCTAAAACGCATTGTTGTAAATAAGGCCATTAACTTAGTAAGGCGCAGAAGATTTGAACGGATGCCTGAAAATGCCGGATTTGATGTTGAGGAGGAGGAAGCTGTTGATGAGTTGGAGGGTTTTCCTTTTACGGTAGATAAAGTAAGAAAGGCGATTGGGCAATTACCGGATGGATATCGCGTTGTGTTATCGATGTATTTGTTGGAAGGATATGATCACTCGGAAATTGGAGAAATTTTAGGGATAACGGAATCGACCTCCAAGTCGCAGTTTAATAGATCGAAAAAAAAGTTGAAAGAAATATTGGAAACGGGGTCATAGTGAATTAAAAGTTTTGATTATGAAGGATTCATTAGAAAAATTCGTTGAGCAAAACCGCGAGGCATTTGATGATCAAATGCCGCCCGAAAATGCGTGGAAAAAAATTGAAAATTCTTTGCCTAAAATTTCGAAGCAGATTTTCTGGAACTCTGTTTCTTTGTGGAGAGCTGCCGCAATTATATTCTTTGGATTGTCGGCTTATCTTTTGATTTCTAAAAATTATTCCAGGCCCAATAAACAGGAAATCGCTGAAATTCAGGGCTTCAACGATCTCGAGACTTATTACAGTTCTCAGATCAGCGAGAAAATGGAAATGGTTCATCGCTATCAATCTTCCACCGGGCTTACTGAGGATGAGATTACACAAAATCTAAAAAAACTGGAGGCGATGTATCTGGTTCTAAAAGATGAAATGAAAAGAAGACCATCGCAAGATGTTCGCGATGCCTTAGTGCTGAATTTGTTGGTTCGTATCGATTTGATTAATCAGCAACTGAATAAATTAGATAAACCGACTCTTAATAAATTAACAGATAAGAAAATTCAGAGCTAAAGAATCATAGCTCAGCGCTCAATTCGAAACTTTCTTTTTTAGAGTCCAGAAGTTTTCCTTCTTCGCATTTCAGAATTCTTGCAGGAAATTTTTTAATCAAGCCGTAACTGTGGGTAGCCATAAGAATGGCCGTGCCGCTTTTATTGATTTGTTGAAATACTTTCAGGATGCCGTGCGACACTTCAGGATCTAAATTACCCGTTGGCTCATCGGCTATCAGCAAAACAGGTTCGTTGATTAATGCACGGGCAATTACTACGCGTTGCTGCTCACCACCAGAAAGTTGATGCGGCATTTTCTTTTCGACTGCACCTAATCCTACTTGCATCAATACTTCTGCTTGTCGGTTTTTCATTTTGGCGCTGTCGCTCCAGCCAGTTGCTTTCATAACAAAAGTGAGGTTTTCACTTATCGTTCTGTCGGGGAGAAGCTGAAAGTCCTGGAAGATGATTCCTATTTTTCTCCTTAAGAGTGGCACGTCTTTGCTTTTGATTCCCCTCATGTTATAACCTGCAACATCAATGTCGCCAAGTCTTAGGGGAAGATCTGCGTAAAGCGTTTTAAGGAGTGAAGATTTTCCAGAGCCAGTTCGCCCGATAATAAAAACGAATTCTCCTTTCTCTATCTCGAAACTGATGTTATCTAAGACAGAGTTCTGGCCCTGAAAAATGGTTGCTTCATGTATTCGTAAAACTGGATCAGAAGAAAAAACCATTTACGATTGTTTCAGTTTAGCCATTCGCCTTTTTGTGATCGGCCAAAAATTTTGCGAGACCGGAATCAGTAAGCGGATGATTCAATAAATCCGTAATTACTTTGAGAGGGCATGTTGCTACGTCAGCTCCGATCTCTGCACATTTAATTAAGTGCATCGTGTGGCGAACGCTGGCGGCTAGGATTTCTGTTTGATAACCGTAGTTATCAAAGATCAACCGGATCTGAGAAATCAACTCAAGGCCGTCATGTGAAATATCATCGAGTCTTCCAATAAAGGGAGAAACATAACTTGCGCCCGCTTTAGCAGCTAACAATGATTGCCCTGCGGTGAATATCAATGTACAGTTGGTACGAATTCCTTCACTTGTAAATTTTTTGATTGCTTTTACACCGTCCTTAATCATTGGCACTTTTACCACGATCTTGTCGTCAATCTTTGCCAACTCTTTGCCTTCGGTAATAATGTTGTCAAAGTCAGTAGCGATAACCTCAGCACTTACATTGTTATCAACAATATTGCAGATAGCTTTATAATGGGCTTTCACTTTTTCAGCGCCTGCAATTCCCTCTTTTGCCATAAGAGAAGGGTTGGTAGTAACACCATCGAGTACACCAAGGTTGTAGGCTTCCTTGATCTCATTTAGGTTAGCGGTATCAATAAAAAATTTCATAAAAGAGGATTGTTAGAGTTTTTTGCAAATCTAGTGGATTGATAGGATTCTGGAAACTGGATACGGAGTTATTGCACCCTTTGATTTACATGTTTTTTACATTCATCCTGAGATTCAGGCAAGTCAAGATGATAATTGTAAAAAAATGGCAAACCGAACATCGCACCGCTACAACCACCTACCCTTGCTGCCTTCCGGCCCTGGGGGAGTTCAGCAGGAGCTGGTCGTGCCGATTTGCCGAGGCAAAATTAGTTAATAAACTATTAGCAGAATGATTAAAGCGTGAAATTAAAAATCCAGTTGCCGCTTACGTTACTTACTCGCGGCCCTGTATAACCATTTGCTGTGGTAGGATAGTTAAAAATTATTTGTAAGGTGGTGGAAGTAACAGTATAGGTCATATGCAAGTTATCCTCAGTACGGATTATTTGAGTCACTGGGTCAGTGTCGAAAGTCCAGGTTCCGCTGGCTGGCCAAGGTCCTAGTTTTGATGAGCGATTTGCGCAGCTATAATTAAAGGAAGTCGCACCTTTTGTTCCGGAAATTGTAAGTTGAAAACCTGGCCAATCACCAGTTTTATCAACAGTTTCTAAAGTTACCGTAGACACTTTCCAGGTTTGTGACAATAATTTTAATTGTTTATCCTGAGTACTTTCGGCTGGGGTACTGCCTCCACCACAACCAGTAAAAATAAGAATTACGCCAAGAGAAACAGCAGTTGTCAAAATGCGAAATGCCTTCATATATAGTATTTTAATAGTATTTTAAAATGCGGTTTAAACATACAAAAATCAAATAGGTAAAAAAAGCCCCGATGATGTGACAGTGGCCTTTTTGAGCAATTTAATGGGATGTGAGAGGATGAAGTAACCTATTTATACGATAAAATATCAATTTTCACCGCCGTTGCTGGGTATTCAATCTCTTGGTTAGAGGCAATAAACACTAAAGTTTCTTTAGGCACGAGGCTTAGGTTAGCGTGATACCACGTAATAGACTTTTTATCAAGGTTGGTGCAGGGCTCGTCCAAAAAAAGCAGTTCACTCTCGGAATAAAATGCGAGCGCTAATTTCAGTCGCTGCTTCATGCCTGAAGAGAAAGTGGATATAGGCTTTAGTCTGGATGATTCTAATTCTGATTTTCTTAAAACTTCTTCAACAGGGATTCTGCATTTTTTGAATTTGAAGTGAAAATTGATCATTTCCTCCAAATTGAACTCTTCGATTAAGTCCATATATGGAGTTGCAATGGCAACTGACTTGAAAATTTCAGAAGGATCTGGCACTGAATATTTCACTGATCCTGTACTGGGCTGCATCTGGCCCCAAAGAACCTGCATCAATGTTGACTTACCAGAACCATTAGGTCCGGTAATAACATATCTGTTCCCCGAATTGAATTCGTAATTAAAATTCCGGAATACCCATTCGCGATTAAATCGCTTGCCCAGGTTTTCGGCTACGACCTTCATTCAAAAGTAGAAGTACCTGAAGAGAAGCCCTTCATGATGCCTCGCTCCGAAGCTTTAATGAAATTGAGAATGTGATCTCGTTCTTTGCTTTCTGGCAATTCCTTTTCCACCAGGTCAAGCGCCTTGGAGTTATTGAGACCTTTCAAAAATATGTAGCGGTAAATTTCCTGGATCTCAGTAATCTTATCAGCATCAAAGCCTCGTCTGCGCAAGCCAATCGTGTTGATGCCACAATAGGTAAGCGGTTCGCGGGCTGCTTTTGTAAACGGAGGAACGTCTTTGCGTACCAACGATCCACCAGAAACCATAACGTGAGCGCCCACTTTTACAAACTGATGCACTGCACTGGCTCCACCGATAATAGCCCAATCATCAATCGTTACGTGACCTGCGACTTGAACAGCATTTACTAAAACACAGTTGTTACCAATGGAGCAATCATGTGCTACGTGTACGTAGGCCATCAGCAAGCAATTCTTTCCAATTACTGTTTTGAATTTATCGTTTGTGCCACGGCTAATCGTAACAAACTCACGGATGGAAGTATTGTCGCCTATAAATGTTTCTGTTTTTTCTCCAGCGAATTTTAAATCTTGAGGAACTGAAGAAACCGATGCGCCTGGATAAATCTTTACATTTTTTCCTAAGCGCGTGCCTTCCCAAAGAACTGCATTGGCACCGATCCAGCTATCATCACCGATGATTACATCGCTTTTTACGGTTGCAAAAGGTTCGATGGTAACGTTATTGCCAATTTTGGCATCAGGATGCACGTTGGCTAAAGGGTATTGACTCATAAATCTTTTCTCACGATGCTGGCAGTCATGGTGCCTTCACAAACAAGTGTATTGCCAACATATCCGCGTCCGGTCATTTTTGCAATGCCACGTCTGATCGGAGCGAGCAAATCGCATTGAATTACTAAAGTATCGCCAGGCAAAACCATTTTGCGGAAGCGGAATTCATCAATACCTAAAAAATATGTCCAGTAATTTTCTGGATCAGGCACGGTATTTAAAACTAAAATCCCTCCGATCTGTGCCATTGATTCAACCTGAAGAACACCTGGATAAACTGGATTGCTCGGGAAATGACCTTGGAAATAATTCTCGTTCATGGTCACATTCTTTACGCCAATTACTCGCTCTTTGTCTAAATAGATAATCTTATCAATGAGAAGAAAAGGATAGCGATGAGGAAGTGTTGTGGCAATTTTATTGATATCCATCACTGGTGGCAATGATGGATTGTATTTAGGAACACCTTTTTTGTCGGCTTCCTGCATTGATTTCTTTAATTTCTTAGCGAAAGCAACATTGGCCGCATGGCCAGGTCGTGCCGCTAGTATTTGCGCTTTCAATGGTCTGCCAGCAAGAGCAAGGTCGCCAATAATATCCAAAAGCTTATGACGAGCGGGCTCATTGTTGTAGCGAAGTTCAATGTTATTAAGAATTCCTTCCTTCTTTACTTCAACTTTGGGTTTGTTGAGCATCCGAGCGATGTTGTCTAATTCGTGAGGCTCAACAATGCGATCGACAATTACAATTGCATTATTCAGATCTCCACCACGGATCAGATTGTTCTTATATAACATCTCCAACTCATGGAGAAAACAAAATGTGCGGCATGATGCAATTTCTTTTTCAAACTGCTGAATGCTGGTGATCGATGCGTGCTGACTCCCTAATACAGGTGAATTATAATCGACCATTACAGTTACCCTATAATCATCCAAAGGCAGAGCAGCAATTTCTACGTTACGCGCTGCTTCACGATAAAAAATCGAATCTTGAACCTCAAAGAAATCACGAAGTGCATTTTGCTCTTCCGTTCCAACTTCCTTCAAAGCATTTACGAATTGAATAGAACTTCCGTCCATGATGGGGGCCTCTGGGCCATCCAACTGAATTAGCACATTGTCGATTTCCAAACCCACAAGTGCGGCAAGTGTGTGCTCAATGGTACTCACTCTTGCTCCGCTCTGCTCAATGGTTGTTCCTCTTGAAACATCCACTACGCGGTCGCAGTCGGCTTCGATAATAGGTGAGCCTGGCAGGTCAATCCGTTGGAATTTTATTCCATGATTCGGCTTTGCCGGCATAAAGGTCATAGTAGTCTGCACCCCCGTGTGGAGCCCCACACCCGAGATGGTTACCGCCTTCTGAATAGTTTGCTGCTTGTGATTAAGCATGTAGTCCTGAAAAGTCCGCAAATTTAAGGCAATTACTGCATTATCCAAAAGTGTGGATTTCATACACTTCTTGGCAAATAGTTCTAGTTTTACAATACATCTTGAAACCTGCTAAATCAAACCAATTATGTCTCCTTATTTCGCAGAATTTTTTGGTACACTCATACTTGTTCTTCTCGGAAATGGCGTAGTGGCGGGAGTGATCTTACATAAAACAAAATCTGAGAATGCAGGGTGGCTCACTATTGTAATGGGTTGGGGGTTAGCCGTCACATTGGGTATTTATGCTGTGGGTAGAATCAGTGGTGCTCATCTTAACCCAGCGATTACTATCGCTTTGGCGATGAGTGGAAGTTTTCCCTCTAATCAAGTAATCGGATATATTCTCGCACAGTTTGCAGGCGCATTTTCAGGAGCAGTTTTAGTTTGGCTCCATTATTTACCCCATTGGAAAGAGACCACCGATCAGCCAACCAAGCTTGCTGTATTTTCAACAGCCCCCGCCATCCGTAATGTATTTTCAAATTTGATTGGTGAAATAATCGCGACGGCAGTTTTAGTTCTTGGGATACTGTTTATTGGTGCGAATGAATTTACCAAAGGATTAAATCCGTTAGTGATTGGATTATTGATCATTTCGATCGGGCTGAGTTTAGGGGGAACTACAGGCTTTGCCATCAATCCAGCACGCGACCTCGGTCCACGCATCGCTCACTTTGTTTTACCTATTGCTGGGAAAGGAAATTCAGATTGGAGTTATGCTTGGATACCGGTGGTGGGCCCAGTGATTGGAGGAATGTTAGGAGGCTATATCTATGGTACTTTATTTTAATTATGTTTCAAGCTTCAATCGATGAGAATCAACAAGACTTGTAAACTCTAACTATTTATGAACTACATCATCGCTCTTGATCAAGGCACGACCAGTTCACGTGCAGTTTTGTTTGACCACGCCGGAACAATTGTAGGAATAGAACAGAAGGAATTTCGACAAATATTTCCTCAATCAGGTTGGGTAGAACATGATCCGCTTGAAATTTATTCTTCTCAGCATGAAGTATTAACAAGTCTGATTGCCAAAAATAAAATTGAAGCATCATCAATCAAGGCAATTGGGATTACGAATCAACGCGAGACAACTATTGTTTGGAACAGAAAAACAGGCGAGCCGATTTATAATGCTATTGTGTGGCAAGACAAACGCACGGCTTCTATTT
>DASYTA010000351.1:0-6544 GCA_036002745.1 Cyclobacteriaceae bacterium
TGCGAGTTCGATAAATCAAGTAACGTGTCAACAACTTTTGACACAACAAAACAAATCGAGAGAAAAGAAGATTTGCAAACAGAGACAGTGGAGCCATCAGGACACGGATACAACGAACTTGCAGACGAAGACGAAATGGAAAGATATGAGATTTCGGACTATAACACTGATAACCCAAGCGTAGTTAACATTAAGAGACCCGAAAGGACTTTGATATTAAACTCCGTAATAGACACCACTTCATTATTTCGAATATGGACAAGGTATGCAGACGCTCCACATGCGACATTTAAAATTGATGCAAAAGAGTTTTACGTTGTGGACTACGATGGAGATGGCGCAATGCCATACATACTAAATAGAGACTCATTGATCATTTACTACAATGATTTTATTCAAAAAGGACGAATAATGAAAGTGACCAAGGACATTTTAACAATCCGATGGAATGATGCAAAAGGTCCGACTGACTATTTGGTGTGGAAGAACTAACACTTATACGTCCTAATTAAGATGCAGGAGTCGACGCATCAGCAGACTCATTCACCCAAGAGTTAAACAAATTGTAAGCGAGTGAAAGAATCACAGGCCCGAGCAGCAATCCAAGAAAACCATTGGCAATAAAGCCACCAATAGCTCCCAAAAAAACTACGAGCAACGGTACAGGAGCATTGCGTCCCAACAAAATAGGTTTTAGAATATTATCTGAAACCATCGCGAGAATTGACCAACCTAAGAACAGGGTTGCAGGCAAAATTTCATGTGTGCCATAAGCATAAATAACTGCGGGAACTAACACCGGGCCAACACCAACTTGCACAATAGCAAGAACCAGACCTACAAAACACCAGAGACCGGCAAATGGAATTCCGATGGCGAATAAACCTATTCCGGCAATGGCAGTTTGAATAAAAGCTACACCTAACACACCCTTGACAACATTTCTGATCGTTGTTTCAGAAAGTTTCATGAATGGCTCTCCTAAATCTCCCGCGAGTTTGACGAATAATTTACGGACTCCAGACGCTGCACTTTCTCCATAGGCAAGCAAAAATCCTGATATAATAATAGACACAATTAATTGTCCAACGCCTAACCCAATTTGTGCCAACGCTGATAGCGCCCACCCAATTCCTCCTTTCACTGTGTCGCCATATTTAACAAAGGCGTCTTCAATATTCTGAGAGGCTAATGTCCACGCATCAAGAATTGGTTTTGCAAATCGCGGCCAGCTTTGAACGCGTTCAGGCGAGGGAGGTGGGACAACCAGTTGGCCGCTTTTGTAAACTTCCTTCAGGTTCTCGATACCATCGATAAGGGAATTGGAGAGTATGGCGGCTGGGACAATAATAATCGCCAACATGAAAATTGTTATCACGGTTGCAGCGAACCCTCCACGTCCACGGAACATTTTTTTGAGCTTGTGAAAAAATGGACTCACTGAAATAGCAATGATCATGCTCCACAGAATAATGGACACAAATGGGCTAAGAATCATGATCGACCATCCTACAATCCACCCCAGTATTAAAACTCTTATAAGGACTTCAATCACTTTTGTTAAAGTCTCTTGATTGGGATGTTTATTCATTCTATTGGGGTCTTGTTAAAGAATGATGAAAGTAACAAAATTTATTTACAGCGATAGTATAAGATTGTAACTGTTAATTAACGGTATAAGTTAGTATGCAACGCTGTAATTCAATAAATTTAGGATTGATTAAGTTTATAAATTGAAGCAAAACACTATGACACATTTTTCAACCGATATTTCAAAAATGATATTGAAATGTACTGTTAGTGTATTCGCCATTCTTATGATGGTGGTGGCTGGGTGCGCTAAAAAGCAGGCCGTGGTTATGCCACCGGTTAAAGTTAATGTGGTAAAAGCAATTCAAGGCGATGTTCCCTTGTATGAAGATTTTGTTGCCCAGGTATACGGTCAATCGGATGTCGGTATTCGCTCACGCGTTGAAGGCTGGGTAATTTCGGTCAATTTTAGAGAAGGGTCTTCTGTAAAAAAAGGAACCCTGCTTTATGTAATTGATGACGCTCAATATAAAACCCGTGTTGACAGAGAAGCCAGCGATCTGGTGCGTTCTCAATCAGAACTTGTACGTGCGCAGAATGAACTCAACCGCGTAAAACCACTTGCCGAACTTAATGCCTTAAGCAAAAAAGACCTAGACAATGCCACTGCTTCATATGAAGTTGCACAGTCACAGGTAAAGGCATCCGAAGCCTCGTTGGAAAATGCAAAAATTGAATACGGGTACACTCGTGTATATGCTCCGTTTGATGGTGTGGTGGGAATATCCAACGTACGTGTTGGAGATTACACAAGCCGCGCCGGGGCAACTTCTGTACTTACAACGATTTCGAGCATTGAAGGAGTTCGTGTTCGTTTTCAAATTAGTGAACGCGAGTACTTGCGCATTGCGAAAATGACTAAAGAAGATTTAGTAGCAGCCCGGAAAAATGTTCAACTTATTATGGCCGATGATTCGGTCTATCCTCATAAAGGTGAAGTGAATTTCGCCGATCGTGAAATTGATCCAAAGACTGGTACGTTAACCATTGAAGCCGTCTTCCCGAATCCAACAGGTTTATTAAGGCCGGGACTTTTTGTGAAGGCACGTTTGTTATTGAATACCTTGCCGAATGCGGTGATGATACCACAGCGTGCTGTTTTTCAACTGCAAAGTCTTTCACAGGTATTTACAATATCTGATTCCAGCACCTTGAAAGTTACGATCATTGAAGCTGGACAAAAGATTGGTGATGCGTGGGTGATTACCAAAGGCTTGAAGGCTGGTGATAAAGTGGCTATCATTGGAAATGCATCGCTTACTCCTCAAACAAAAATTGAGGTCGTTGAAATGAAGTGGCCTGATGATGGTCAGAAATTAAATTAAGATTTTTAATCCTCCCTATACCTTATGAGTGAATTTTTTATCCGAAGGCCAATCGTAGCGATGGTAATTTCCATCCTGATGGTCATCATGGGGTTGATTACTTTAAAGAGCATTCCGATCTCGAAGTATCCTGAAATCACGCCACCGATGGTGCAGGTCACCACACTATTCAACGGCGCGAACGCAGTAAACGTAGAGCAAGCAGTAGCCACACCCATCGAACAACAAGTGAATGGTGTGGAAGAAATGCTTTACATGAAGTCGATCAATGCGGCTGATGGATCACTTACATTACAAGTTTCCTTTGAGGTGGGTACCGATCTCGATAATGCGAACATGCTCACGCAAAACCGTGTATCGCAGTCGAGTGCAAAAATGCCAAATGAAGTGAAGGCGTATGGTGTGACTACCAAGAAATCAATGGTGTTCCCGATGATGTTGGTTTCACTGTCGTCGCCTAACTCAACCTACGATGGATTATTCCTGAACAATTATGCAAACATTAACATCGTTGATCAACTAGCTCGTTTGAAAGGTGTTGGTAACGTGATGTTATTTGGTGGTTCTGATTACTCGATGCGTGTGTGGCTCAAGCCTGACCAACTTACAAAACTCAACCTTACGGTAAATGATGTGATGAATGCGGTGAAAAAGCAAAATGCGATTTCACCAGGCGGAAAGTTTGGTGCACCACCATCTCCGAAAGGTGTTGAGTATACCTACAGCGTTTTGTTACAGGAACGTTTAGTAACGGAAGAAGAATTTGGAAACATCATTGTGAAATCAGATGAGAAAGGTTCCATCATCCGACTAAAAGACATTGCTCGTATGGAGTTGGGCATGGAAAATTATAATTCATTCAGCCGACTCAATAAAAAAGGTGCCAGTACTATTGTGGTTTATCAAATGCCTGGATCCAACGCGTTGGATGTAGCTGACCTTGTTCAAAAGACAATGACCGAGTTGGCTACGCGTTTTCCAGAAGATTTAAAATATGACATTTCACTTAATACCACTCGCGCCGTTTCGGTTGGTATAGAAGAAATTATTCACACACTGTTTGAAGCGGTAGTGTTGGTTATCCTGGTAGTGTTTCTCTTCTTACAAGACTGGCGCGCTACGCTCATTCCATTATTAACTGTTCCTGTTTCACTGATCGGAACGTTTATCATTTTCCCATTGCTTGGTTTTTCTGTAAACGTGTTGTCATTGCTGGGACTTGTACTCGCCATTGGTTTAGTGGTTGATGATGCTATTGTGGTAGTGGAGGCAGTAATGCACAACATTGAGCATGGCATGAATCCAAAAGAAGCAACACAGAAAGCAATGAAAGAAGTGGGAGGACCTGTAATTGCGATTGCGTTAATTCTCGCAGCAGTGTTTGTACCTGTTGCATTTGCCGGGGGTATTACCGGACGATTGTATCAACAGTTTGCGATTACCATTGCTATTTCGGTATTGTTCTCAGCTTTCAATGCGCTTACGTTGAGTCCTGCGTTGAGCGCGATTTTGTTAAAACCAAAAAAGAAATCAACGGGCTGGTTGCAACGATTCTTTGACGCCTTCAATCGCATGTTCGATAAATTTACTCTTGGGTATACAGGTGTTGCCGGGATTGTCGCTCGCAAATCAGTTCGTTCTATTATTATCATTGGCGTAGTCGTTGGTTTTAGCGCCCTGCTCGGAAAAAACATTCCGGGCGGATTTATGCCGGAAGAAGATGAAGGATATTACCTCGTCAACATTCAGCTTCCGGATGCATCCTCTATTGAACGCACCGATCAGGTAGCGAAGAAAATCGAAGAGATCATCAACAATACAGAAGGCGTAGCGTACTCCACCGTTGTGGTTGGATATAGTATGCTCACGCAATCATTCTCCACGAATAATGCATTCGTGTTTGTTTCGCTTGAGCCATGGGAAGAACGGAAACATACGGCCAAACAATTAATTCAGAGAACAAACCTGGCTTTCAGAACGAATATTTCCGATGCTACGGCTATTGCATTTGGTCCACCACCGATTGAAGGTCTTGGTACGTCTGCAGGATTTACGTTACAGCTTCTTGATCGATCTGGTAATACACCTCAATTCTTAGATCAGCAAACGCGTAACTTTATAGCTGAAGCTAAAAAACGACCCGAGATTGGAAATGCATTTTCACTATTCCGATCAAATGTGCCACAGAAACAAATCGTGATTGATTATGATAAAGCAGAAAAACTAAATATCGATCAGAATGAAATCACCAGCACGATCTCAACGTATCTCGGTAGTGCTTATATCAACGACTTCAATCGGTTTGGTCGCCAGTACAAAGTATTTGTGCAAGCCGAGGCAGAAGATCGTCTCAAACCGGATGATATTGCTCGCTACTATGTGCGCAGTCGTGCAGGAGAAATCATTCCATTAAATACACTTGCGCAAGTGAAGGACATTGCCGGTCCTGCATACACCAACCGTTTCAACATGTTTCGCGCGGCAGAAATTTCAGGCGCTCCAGCGGAAGGATATAGTTCTGCTGATGCATTGAATGCACTTGAAGAAGTAGCTAAAACATTACCGAAAGAACTTAGCATTGCATGGAGTAATATGTCGTATCAAGAAAAAGCAGCGGAAGGAACGGGAGGTACAATGTTCTTGATGGCATTAGTATTTGTGTTCCTTATTCTTGCTGCGCAGTATGAAAGTTGGAAACTTCCTTTCAGTGTTTTGCTCGGAGTACCTGCTGCCATTTTTGGAGCCTTCTTAGGTTTATGGCTTGGCGGCCTGTGGAGCCCGAGTTATGTAAACAATGTTTTCGCACAGATCGGATTGGTGATGTTGATTGGTCTTACTGCGAAGAATGCCATTCTGATTGTTGAGTTTGCCAAGATGCTGCACGAGGAGCAAGGGAAACCACTCTTTGAAGCCGCGCTAGAATCTGCCAAACTTCGTCTGCGTCCAATCCTAATGACTTCTTTTGCCTTCATGTTAGGTGTAGTACCGTTGCTTACAGCGTCAGGTGCGGGAGCTGAAGCAAGAAAGGTAATGGGAATAGCTGTATTCAGTGGAACGTTGATCGCCACGATCATCGGTGTTATTGTGGTGCCCGCCTTGTTTGTGTTTATTGAAAGCATAGGTGGTTCAAAGAAAACAGCCGTAAGTCAAAATCCATCAACTTCGACCCATCATTGATATGAAGCGCGTAATCATAATATTATTTTCGCTCATTGTACTTAATAGTTGCATGGTGGGTCCGAAGTATAGTCGACCAACTGCTACTAAAGCGCCTGCATCGTATACACAAGAGCAAACAAAATCTGATTCAATCACAAGATTGAAGTGGTGGGAATTTTTTCAAGACTCTGCTTTGAACCAACTCATTCGTATCAGTTTGAAAGAGAATAAAGATTTGCTTACTGCCATCTCACGTGTTGAAGAATCAAAAGCAATCCTTGGTTACAACAAAGCAAACCTCGGTCCTTTTCTAGATTATTCTGTGAGAGCTCGCAATACGAATTTTGGAGCAACAGCAGAAGGTGCTACGGTTGCTTTTCCAACCAACTCTTATTCAGGGTTAGGCAATATCTCTTGGGAAATTGATATCTGGGGGAAATTGCGTCACGCCAATCGCGCTGCTTATGCGC
>DASYTA010000352.1:0-10111 GCA_036002745.1 Cyclobacteriaceae bacterium
CCAAGAAATGGAGTAAGGAAAACTAGAAACTAAAACGAGAACAGTTTTTGGA
The DNA here is from genome assembly GCA_036002745.1 of Cyclobacteriaceae bacterium. Taxonomy (GTDB): domain Bacteria; phylum Bacteroidota; class Bacteroidia; order Cytophagales; family Cyclobacteriaceae; genus ELB16-189. The sequence goes on from DASYTA010000352.1 coordinate 53, forward strand.
TTTGCGGCCTTTACCAGCTTAACCAAATCTTCTTGCTCAAGAGATATTGCCTGGCGATCCACTTCTTCCCGTCCGTCACTCGCTACGTGATTTTGTCCCCAACCTAATCCGTAGCTCAAGGGGTTGTTGCCAACACAGACAATTGCTACATCTGATTCACGAGCTGCGATTACTGCCGAGTCCGCTTTATTACTTGAGGTGTAATTTATTTTCACCGAATTACCAACTGCATTTTTTATTCCACTCAAGATGGAAACTTTGTAAGGAGGAGTTCCTGCATACCAATCTGAGATGACGCTGTTAGCGCTCGGTCCGATTACCGCGATAGATTTGATTGTTTCTTTCTTAAGTGGAAGTAATCCTGAATTCTTCATCAGCACAATCGATTTGCGCGTAACTTTTCTAGCTAATTCAGTTGCTTCTGGTTTTGTCCAAGGTTTTATTGAATCTGTGATTCCGATATTTGAATATGGATTGCTTGAGTTGTTATCCATAAGTCCCAACTTGAGCATTACTCTTAATGTGCCACGCACAGATTGATCAATCTCTTTTTCGGTGATCATACCTTTTTCCAAAGCTGTCTTAACCGATGACTTATAGTTATCCAAAAACATGGTAATCCCCGCTTTGATGCATGCTGCCGCCGCAGTTGGTAAATCTTGATAATAATGATGCGCGTTTACTAATAAACTGAATGCTCCGCCATCCGTACAAATAATTCCATTTTCTCCCCACTCTTTCACAGTAATATCTTTTAGCATAGGATGAACTGTGCATGGCACACCATTGTATTTGTTATAGGCAGCCATGTAAGCGCGCGATCCACCTTCAATCACTCCTTTATAAAACCCATAAGAATAATATTCGCGGAACAATCGTTCATCAAAATCGGAAGAGTTGATGGACCGATTATTTTCATTGCTGTTGGCAAGAAAATGTTTCATAAGAGAAGCAGTCTTCCAATACTTTGGATCATTTCCTTGCAATCCTTTGACATAAGCAACTGTGAGTACGGATGTCAAGTAAGCATCTTCACCGTAACATTCTTCGGTACGACCCCAACGAATATCTCTGCCTAGGTCGGCGTTGGGAGCCAACAAAATCAAGCCAGCACTTTTGTATTTTGGATTCTGCGCGAGGAAGCGAGCTTCATTTGCCTCCCACGCTGCCACTTGCTCATGCAATTGCGGATCCCACATCTGAGCTAGTCCGATAGCTTGAGGAAATGTAGTGGTAGGCGATGCTCCCTTACCTTTCACAGCCCAGTTGGCTGGCCCGCTAAGTGCAAGTCCATGCAAGCCTTCAGAAATCTTTGTTCCTTTAACACCCAATCTTTCTATTCCGGGAAGCCGCGGAGAAAGGTTGTCGATCTTTTCATCCAGCGTCATTAAAGAAATTAAATTATCCAATCGTTGATCATCGGAAAGTTTTGTGTTTTGGAAAGGATAAGTTTGCTGAGCAAGAAGATTATAAGAGTTTAGCGCAACGATGACGAGAAGAGAAAATATTTTCATCTGTGGTTAAGATTTACGAGTTTATGAAGTTAAGGCTCTAAAAATGAAAACCAATATTTACATAGCCAGAAAATTGTCGCGACTGGTCGCCATACATTGCTGAGATTTGTATTGGGCCAAGTACGGAGGCATAGCCAACCGTAAATGAGTAGCCGCTCAGAAAACTTCCTGAATTTATTACGTTAGACAAATCATAGTTAAAATTATACAGTGCAGCGTTTGCCCGAAGTGTTGTGTACAGATTGTTGTATGGATTAAATTGAAATCCCATCATAAAGGAGGCAACACTATTAGTTCTCACTTGAAACTCGTTATACCCAGCAAATGTGATTTGATTGCGCAGAAAATCATTGAGCCCGCCTACATTAAAAAAATTCAAAAAGGATTGATTCTGTTTTAAATTCATTCCGCTGTTAAGCTGCGAGATCAAGGTGAATTTCTCACTAAGTGGTCTGTAGCGTTCTATGTTAATTCGCAATTGCCCATAATTCTGAAAGGACAAAGTGTCAATAATGCCCGACTCTCCGCCAACTTGATAGAAGAGTTTATCAGGCTGTTGATTATAGATTTCACCAAGGCGCGCATATATTCTCCAACCAGAAGTTGCAAAGTGCCTTTGATTAAGCGTGTTCAAATCATAAAATATATAAGAATGAAAGTATTTGTTACCAGCTTCCACATCTACTGTTCCTGAGAAGTCAGGCCTTAATGCAAAAATCTCGTATGACGTGCCTATCCCCAACGCGGAATGTTGGGCAAACGTGTGCTGTAGTTTCAGATCAATTTGAGTAAAACGATTATGGTACAAATAGGCTTGATCGAAATTATTATAAATAGGAAACTTGAATCGCTCATGATAGAATGAGAGAATTAAGTTGTTGTTGTCTTGCTTCCCAAATGTTTGATTTTGTTGGGCCAACGCACGGAAATTTTCGCTGATGTTTAATTTCAACAATGACTTTGACCGATCGAAAAGTAAATTCTTGCTTGATATGGTTGTCAGTAAAGCAACGTTACTGAATGTGTGATAGTGCAGCCCAATCTTGAAGTAGGTGAGAGGATTTTCGAGCACATCGAATATTATATTGGCGTGACCATCGATGGTAGGTTCCCATCGATAAGAAATTCGACTATAGTTTCTCGAACCATAGACTCTGCGAATGGCTTTGGCTACTTCAATTCCATCATAATCTTTTCCAATTTCCAGATGAAGTCTTTTGATGAAAGATTTCTCCGTAGTGTGGTTAAGTCCGTTAATGTGCATTCCATCGATCGTGATCTTCGATTTTTTTGGCAATCGATTCTTTTTGAATTGATAATTTGGATTGACAGCTTTCAGCGAGTCAGCTAATTTTTTAAAAGCGGGATAATACTTTTTCCCCCACTCTTTACCCAGCTGAATGAGTTCGGCTGCACTTCCAAAACTTGCAGCAGAGTAATCGTCCATAGGAGGTTCAATCAAAATATTGCAAAGCTTGCGCTCATACTGAAAGTCATCAGCATCTTTGTAGAATGCGATCTGATATAAGATATCAATAGGACTGTTTAGTTTGTCGGCTTTCAATAATCCTTGCGAAAGATTTACACCGATAGTATAGTTAGCTCCCATGTTGATGGCGTCACGCACGGGAAAATTTCTTACGACACCGCCATCCACGAGCTTAGTATCTTTATAATCGATGGCAGTGAAGACGGAAGGAATGGCCATGCTTGCTCGAATGGCTGTTACGATTTCACCGCGGTCAAGCACAACAGCTTTGCCAGTACTTACATCTGTGGCGATACATTTAAAAGGAATGCTGAATTTGAAAAAATCTTTGACGTCATATATCGGCAGGAATAGCTCTTGAAACTTGAGCCATATTTCTTGACCTTCAATAACACCAGTGGCAGTTTTAAGCTTCCCTTTTTCAAATGGTAACTCGAGAGCATACTGACCGAATTCAGATTTTTCATCGACGTTGACATATTTGAATAAAGGTTTGCCAGAAAACAAACTGCTCCAATCAAGATCTCGAGCAATTTTTTCCATCTCTTTTCCTGTATAGCCTGAGGCATAAAGGGCTCCCATGATGCTACCCATACTTGTTCCTGTAACGTAATCAATATTTAATTCTGCGCTGTCAATTGCTTGTAGAATACCGATGTGAAAAATCCCTTTGGCACCTCCTCCGCTCAATGTAAGCCCAATACGTTTTTGACCGAGAGAAGAAATTGAAATAAGAAAGAGTAAAAGGATCGACAACCTTTGCATGAGAGATAATTATCTTATCAATTTAAAACTAATTATCAAAACCATAACAAATGCTCATACAAAGACCTTTACTTTGTAATGTGAAAAAAATTTTCCAAGCCTTTTTCTTTTTTTGTGGATTGTCAGGATTTGCTCAGGAAAGCCAACACTCCATCGCCATGATCAGTGATACGCAAGCACCTATGTGGATTGAAAAAGTGTTCTTGAAATCTCACAACAATGAAAAGGCAACCTCAATACTGTTTGATCAGATTGTAAAACTGAAACCCAAAAACTTGTTTATTCTTGGTGATGTGACTTCTTGGAGCGCAAAGGAAAAGAAGTGGCAAACGATGGATAAATATCTTTCATCATGTCGCAATGAAGGGATTACAGTAGCAGGGCTTTTAGGCAATCACGATGTGATGGGCAGTGTAAAAAAAGGTGAACGGAATTTTAAGAAACGATTTCCTAATACTAAACCAACGGGCTATTATCAGATCGTCGACTCAATTGCATTTGTCTTGCTCAACTCCAATTTCAAAAAAATGGATTCGAAACTTATCGAGCTTCAACAAAAATGGTATAAAGAAGCACTTGATTCGCTCGAAAAAAATATCGGAGTTAAAGCCATCATTGTGTCATGTCATCATGCACCCTACACCAATAGTAAAGTGGTTGGGTCCTCGCAGCCTGTACAGGAACATTTTGTTCCACTCTTTATAAGTACAATCAAATGCCGACTCTTCATTACAGGCCACTCGCATGCCTTTGAACATTTTATTCAGTCAGGAAAAGATTTTTTGGTGATTGGCGGTGGAGGAGGGATTCACCAACCTTTAAGCCAAGATCGAAAGGATATACAATCTGATTACAAGCCCGAGTTTCATTTTCTTATGATCACTCCTGGTCTCAAGTTTTTGCAAATTGATAGCTATGCACTTAAAAATGATTTTTCAGGTTTTGAGAAAAGACACATCCTTGATTTGCCGCTTGAAGTATCGAGTAGAGGTAATTAGTGAAGTAAAGCTTTAACTAGCAGGTTCAGTTTTCCTTCATTCACGTCGCGATTTATTACATCGATCAAAACCTTTAAAGCGCTTGAAATCTATTCAATTGAAATTTAAAGGCAGCAAGCCCTATTCAAATCCAGCTAAGTTGATTGTATTTCATACTTAAATGAGATAGCGGAATCAATTGAAAACATTGGGGTTGTTCATGGTGGTATTTTTGATTCATCAAAACAACCAACCAATATGAAAACGATTTTTATGAGCTTAAAGGAGCTTTATCTTAGTTATCTCTATTTTAAAAAAGGTAAGCCCAGAAAGAAGAAACTGTTCCGCGGTAAGCAGCATGAAGATGGCCATTGATGTTATCTTAAAATCATCACAATAGCTGCAATGAAAGTCATTCCAACAATGAACCAACGATAGGTTTGGTCGTTCATTTTTTTTACCAGCAGAATTCCTAAGAATGCGCCACCTAAAATTATTGGAGTAAGAACCAATGCCATGAGCCATGAATCTTTATTGATGGTGTGCCATACCCAAATGTGAAAAGGCACCTTAAACCAATTGATAACTAGAAAGAACCACGCGGCTGTCCCGATAAAATTATTTTTCGGAAGTCGCATGCTCAGAAAATAAACAGCCATCACGGTGCCAGCCAAATTGCCAATCATGGAAGTGAAGCCTCCTAAAAAACCTGCAGCAATTCCCAGGATCATGTTATCAGGAATTTTTTCTCTTCCTCCCATTTCGAGCCAAATCATTACGCCAAGGCTACCAAAGATTGTAGTAGCCATAATAATTCTGAAAACTTCTTCAGAGATAAAATTTCCAGCTATACTTCCGACAATGATGCCCACCGCGGCCCACGGAAAAAGAATTTTCAAATGCTTAAAGGAGGCGTGTCGATGATAATACCATACTCCAAACACATCCGCTATCAAAAGCATGGGCAACATTATGCCGCTAGAAACCTTACCGCCAAAGGCAATGGCAAGTAATGGAACGGAAAGCATGCCAGCACCATGCACACCGGTCTTAGCCATGCCTATAAGCAAAGCAACGCCGATCACTATGGTTACACTTTCAACAGAAAGATTGGTAAGGAAGGACAATTAGGAATCGAGTTTTTAAATTCTATAACGATTGAATTCGCCAAAGCTAAATAATTATTTGAGGAGCGTAAAGACTTTTAAGGATCACTTATTCGGAGGTTCGTATAGAATCTTATATTTGTTCAGTTTTTTCAGACGGTCGAATGGCCACGTGGCACAAAAGAGAGATAATCAGGTTGACAAAAAAATAGTAACTATGAAAATTGCTATTCTTGATTTATACGAAGGCGAGGCTAACGAAGGAATGCGCTGCATTCGCGAGATGGTTGAACAATTTAAGAGTGAAGTAAACTTTCCAGTCACTTACCAAGTTTTTGATGTACGTCAGCATTTGGAGATTGCTGATTTAAGTTTTGATGTTTTTATTTCTTCGGGCGGACCGGGAAGTCCACTCACCAGTTTGGGGTCGGCGTGGGAGGCCAACTATTTTGAATTGATGGATGGTATCTTAAGACATAATCGCGAAAATCCATTTCAAAAGAAATTTGTTTTCCTGATTTGTCACTCCTTCCAGGTCTTCTGCCGCCATTATGGTTACGGCAAAATAACTAAGCGTAAGAGTACAGCCTTTGGAGTAATGCCTATTCATAAAACAAAAGCGGGAAAGAAAGAACCGATGTTCAATCAACTTTCGGATCCTTTTTTTGCCGTCGACTCCCGCGAATACCAACTCCTTGAACCCAACGAAGGAAAGATTTGGTCAGGAGGTGGAAATATCTTAGCCATTGAAAAGGAAAGACCTCTGATCGCATTTGAAAGAGCGGTGATGGCGATCCGTTTTGATGAAGTCATTGTTGGAACGCAATTTCATCCAGAAGTGGATAGTGACGGCATGCATCGTTTCTTATTGCGTGAGGATAAAAAGAAAATAGTCACCGAAAAGTATGGCGAGAAAAAATATTTGCAGATGATGCAAATGCTCAATGAGCCGGATAAGATTAAGCTCACTCATAAAACAATCCTTCCTCATTTTCTTCACACCGCAGCAGCAGTTTATTCCAATGCTGAGGTATGATTGGCGAGGTTCGCGAAAAATTTAACGCCTCTTTTTCTGAAAAGAAGTATGAAGCTTTTTTAGCCGATCTCAACCAATCCTTCAATTATCAAATTCCTTTTCGTGTTGCCGAGAGTCCAGTTTTTGTAAGTAAAGAATTTAAGCACAAGCTCATTGATGCTTCGAATCATATTATCGATTTTTTAGTACGTGACGATTCTAAAAAACTGACGGAAAGATCAATTCCAAAAAAATGTTTTGTTCCGAATGAAACAGATCATACTTTATTTCTTGCGTTAGATTTCGCAGTGACAAAAGATGAGCAAGGAAACCTGCAACCTCAATTGATCGAAATGCAAGGTTTCCCTTCTTTATTTGGTTGGCAGGATTTTGTTGCATCAAAATATAAAGAGCATTTTTATTGTCCACTAGAATTTGATTGCCACTTTGATTTGACGGTTGATCAATATCAATCGAAATTGAGAAATGTTTTATTGAATGATCACGAACCTGAGAATGTGATCTTGCTGGAGATCGATCCGATGAAACAAAACACCGCTATTGATTTTATTATTACTGAGAAAATCTCCGGCATTGCGCCCGTTCATATTGGAGATATCAAGAGAGAAGGGAGAAGACTTTTTTATAAGAAGAACGGAAAGACAATTCCAATCCATCGGATTTACAACCGCGTGATCTTTGATGAACTGTTGAAACGAAACGACCTCATGTTGGATTTTAATTTAACGGAAGATGTTGCTGTAGAGTGGGCCGGTCATCCGAATTGGTTCTTAAGAATCAGCAAGTATACGATGCCGATGATTAAGAGTAAATATGTTCCCGAATGTAAATTTTTAAATGAATACAAATCCTGGCCTGATGATTTGGAAAACTACGTGCTTAAGCCTTTATTTTCTTTTTCGGGTACTGGCGTTATCTTTCATTTAGAGAAAAATGATCTTGATTCTATTCCCGAAAATGAACGAGAGAATTATTTGCTGCAAAGGAAAATTCAATATGAGCCGGTGATTCAGTCACCTGACGGAAAAGTGAAGACTGAAATACGTTTGCTATTTATTTGGGAAAAAAATCAAACGCGACCAATTCCTGTAATCAATCTTGCTCGACTCAGCCGCGGAGAAATGATCGGAGTGAAATTCAACAAAGATAAAACCTGGGTTGGCGCTTCGGTTTGTTTTTTTGAACCGGGTTAATTTTTACTGAAAAAGCAAATGGACAAGACCCTTATACCAAGAAGCTTACATCATTTAATGCCTTTCGTTGAAAAATGGGGAGTAGAAGATGATGGATTTCGAGATAATTTGATTTATAATTCTTCGAATGAAGAGTTACACGAATTAGTTGATAATCTCAGTGACATTGATGCAGATAACCTAAACAAGTGGTTGGCTGACCCTGAAGAAATTAAACAATACTCTCCAGAATATCTGAAGTATAGTGCATACTACATGGCTTATGAATTTGCTGAAGCTTTATTGAAATCAAAATCAAAAAATAACAATCCAAGTTGAGAGCAATTATTTTACCTATTCAATCTCGCACAAAGTCGCAGAGAAATAATTGCGTAAAATTCAATAAAGATAAAACTTGGTTGGTGGATCGGTCTGTTTTTTCGAGCCGGACTAAACTAACTGATCAAGCTTAGCAATCGACTCCATCTGACTTTGTGAAGCAAGTCAGCTTCTTTATCGATCGACATCCAGATGAATAGCGGCTTACCCAAAATGTGGTCCTCAGGAACGAAACCCCAATAACGCGAGTCGAGAGAGTTATCGCGGTTGTCGCCCATCATGAAATAATAATTCTGATTAAATACATATTCAGAAACTTGTTTTCCATCGATTATAAGCTCGCCATTTTTAATTGATACATATTTATGTCCCTCATATAATCGAATGACCTCGCCATAGATATTAAGGGTCGAATCATTTACAATCATTTTCGCTCCTTTCTGAGGAATAAAAAGAGGCCCGTAATTGTTGGCGGTCCACGTATTACTTTTCAATGAAGGAAACAGTTTGGGATCTGGCCCATCATTTGAAGTGTTTCTTTCAACCGATAAAATGAACGAAGTCGATTTAATTTTTTCGAGTTGTTCCTCCGTAAGAACCATTGTGTACACTGCTAATTTCGAATCAGATGTTCTGCCTAAATAATTATAATCATCGCTATCAAGCCCAAAGAGATGGAGATTGCGTTTGCTGATTTCATCTTTTGCCATCACCAGATAACTGAACTTCATTCCGAGAGGATTGATCATCATTTCTCCGTTAATGAAAATTTGTTTATTCCTGATTTCCAATTTATCACCGTGAACTGCAACGCAGCGTTTCACTAAAAAAGTTTTTAGATCAATCGGTCTTTCAGTTGGGTCCAATAAATCTTTGGGAACGTTAAATACTACTGGCTCTCCACGTTTTACTTCTCTTAGCCCAGGCAATCGATAAGAAGGCAATTGAATCCAATCGAGGTAAGATGGAATTTCTGTGCCCCAGATTTTTTGATGTGTAAGAGGAATTTGCAAAGGTGTTCTGGGAGTTCTTGTTCCGTAATGAAACTTGCTTACGAAAAGATAATCACCAACCAAAAGTGAATTCTCCATCGATGGAGTGGGGATAACATAAGCTTCAACTACCGACCATCGCAAAAGAGAAGCTGCTATGACGGCAAATACAATGGAGTCATACCATTCTCTGATAAATGATTTTGGTTTCTTTTCTTTGGCAGGTTTTCTCCAGAATTTCCAATTCATAGGTTTATCATTTGTATTCGAAGTTTAACGAATACGTTCTGACAAAGTTTTGTGAAATTGGAAGGGTTGGCTAAATGCCTTTGCGTGCTATTAAAATTCGATCTTTACTGTCAAGGTCTTTGATGATTTTAACTTCTTCAAATCCCAAAGATTCAAATAAATCTTTCACTTCTTTTCCGAGGTGTTCGTTGATCTCTACGAAAATTTTCCCAGCCGGATTTAACAACATTTTACTTTTTGAGGCAATCGCTTTGTAGAAAATTAAAGGATCTTGATCAGAAACAAAAAGCGCCTGATGAGGTTCGTAATTTAAAACATTAGAACTCATCGATGTCTTTTCTGAATTTCTAATGTATGGAGGATTACTTACAATTATGTCAACTGGATCAAGTGAAGCTGTGCCTTTTAAAAAATCATTCA
>DASYTA010000353.1:0-9492 GCA_036002745.1 Cyclobacteriaceae bacterium
TAAAACTAGAGGGGCCACTGTTCAAGAAATTTTGGTTCCTTTTTCCGATGGATTAAAACAGATTGGAGTAGCTGCCGATTTGAAGAAATGTGTTTCCAGTAGTAATGCTGAACTGATAAAATCGATGGAGAAGATGATAACATTGAATATCATCGACCAGAACTGGAAAGAGCATCTTCGTGACATGGATGATTTGAAGCAGTCGGTGCAAAACGCCGTGTACGAACAGAAAGATCCATTGTTGATTTATAAGTTCGAAGGCTTTGAAGCGTTCAAGCGATTTATTACAAAGGTGAACGAAGAAACGATTTCCTTCTTGATGAAAGCAGAAATTCCTATTCAAGAACCGGATGAAGTTCACGAAGCTCATGCTCAGAAGCGTCAGAAATTGCGCGAGCAAAAAGATGAATCACGTTCTCTGCTTCAAGGTGGAGGTCAGCCTCAAGCAGCGCAACAACAGCACACAGAAGAAAAAGTGATGCCGGTGAAATCAGAGAAAATCGCAAACAGGAATGACAAAGTAAATGTTCAGTATCCGGACGGCCGTGTGTTGAAAGACGTTAAATACAAGAAAGTAGAAGACGATATTAAAAACGGTAGGTGTATAGTAATCGAAGGATGAGGTCTAATTACAAATTACGAATTACGAATTACAGATTGGCTCTTGTCAGTTGGCAAATCGTTCTTTGTTTTACGATTTGTATAACCTCTCCATGCATTGCTCAGAAAAATAAACCTTATCACGAAGATCTTTCAAAACTGCGACCCAAATTTGAAGAACCAAAAGATACTAAGAACGAGAAGGACACCACAAAGGAAATAAATTTGGTTGCCGTTACTCCCACTAAAACCGTCAACGCAAAAGTAGATGTCATTCTCGATAGTCTCGACCTCTTTAATTTAATGAGGAAGTATATTGATGGTTATACCATTCAAATCTATTCTGGTCAAAAGCGCGAAGAGGCCATGAATACGAAAAAGAAAATGCAGGATGAAGTGCCCGAGTTAATTGCCAATCTACAATACCAACAACCAAAATTTCGTGTAACGGTTGGAAAATACTTTTCAAAACTCGAGGCGCAAAAAGATTTGCTCGTACTGCGAAAAAAATTCGTTGCCGCAATCTTAGTTCCCGAAAAAATTCCAATAAAATAATAGAAAGATTACTTAGAAACTGTCTGGTTCCAGTCGTAAATTTTTTCAGCTATCTCAGTTAATAGCTCTGGGGACTTTTCTAGAGCGTTACCAATTACAATTAAATCAGCACCAGCTTCAAGGGCATTCAACGCTTTTTGAGGAGTGTTTATTCCTCCACCAACAATAAGAGGCGCATCAACAGCTTTTCTCACCGTGCTAATCATTTTTTTGTTTACCTCTCGCTCTGCTCCGCTTCCTGCATCCAAGTATATCAGCTTCAATCCCAACATTTCTCCTGCCATAGCGGTGCAAGCCGCAAGCGAATATTTGTCTTCTGGAATAGGAGTAGTGTTACTGATATAAGCGACTGATGTTGTTTTACCTGAATTAATGAGAATGTATCCGGTGGGGAGCACTTCTAATTTGTTACTTTTCAAAATTGGAGCGGCTACTACATGCTGCCCGATCAATAAATCAGGATTCCGCCCAGAAATTAAAGACAAAAACAAAATCGCGTCTGCCGATGGATCAATCTGGAGCGCGCTTCCGGGAAACAGCACAACCGGAATCGAAATGTTATCCTTAATCGTCTTTACTACATCGGTTAGATTGGAAGTCGTCACTAAACTTCCACCCACAAAAAAATAATCAACGCAATTTTCATTCGCTAATCGAAGCAGTGGCTCTAACTGATCCGCATCTGCAATTTTATCGGGATCGATCAATACAGCGATTGATTTCTTCCGTTGCTTGCTTCGAGCATTGAGTCCCTCAAGAATCTTCATCTTTTGATTTTCGGTGTTGTAAATACTCTGAAAGTTTTTCCTTTGCCAAATCAAGCAAAAGCACAGTAGCCATATTCAAGGCTTTGTCGCCCATTTGCGAGAGTAGTGATGGGCCTTCATCTACAGGCTCTTCATTAACCAGATTCTCTATCTCCTTATCTTTCCTAGATTTTTTTTTCTTGCTTTTCGACGACAGTTGATTTACAACGATGTAGGTTAGCGCAAGTGCACCGCCAATTATCAAAGCGTTTTTCAAAACCTTTTCCGATTTTTCAGAAATATCTTTTATCTCACGCTCCATTTCTTGCCGATGGCGATTGGAGGTTTCAAGTAGTTTTCTTTTTTCCGGATCCTGTGTTTCCAGTAGCTCCATATTATTTCTTTGGGCGTTTTGCCTGTTCAATCAAATAACGTTCAAAATAGCTTCCAATATTTTTGCGAAATAAAACAATTATCAATCCCATCATTCCATAAATGCCCGATACGATCCAAAATCCACCCGACGAATGATTCAAATAATGATTCAAATAGATTGCTCCGGCTATGCTAAAGAAAATCAAAAAGAGTAAGCCCAATAAGAAAAGAACGCTCACCATTAATGCGTTCGAAATTATTTTAACGACCTCCTCACGAACTTCAATTTTTATTAGTTCTATGCGCGTTTCAACATAGCCCGACAAATTTTCGACTAAGTTGTCAAGTCGGAGGAATTTAAAAATAGAATCCTTTACTTTTTCCATCATATCTATATGGCAATATAACGATTTGTTGAAAAAAGTAGGCCGTCGCCAGATAAAGGCTCTTAATTTGTTGCAGTGATGGAACTGCTATTGGCTAAAGTAAATCAACGAAAAGGGGATCAAAAAAAACACCAGTAGCAAATACATGAAGCCAACTAGGCGGTTGCGTAAGGTGAGCTTACCTAAACCCATTGCCGCTTTAAATGGAATCTCCTTTAGATAAGGTGTACGGAAGAAAAGTATTACACCGATAAAATTAAAAAGAAAATGAGTAAGCGCTATGCTTATGGCGGCATTGGAGTTAAATGTACTCGCCATAAAAGCTGTAATAGTTGTCCCAATGTTGGCTCCCAAAATAAATGCTCCTGCCTGCCTTAGTTTTATAATCTTCTTGGCAACCAATGGCACAACAAGAGAAGTTGTAATAGTGCTTGATCGTATGGCTGCCGTGGTCACAACTCCCCATCCAAAAGATTTGTATGGATTCTTAAAAAAGAAGTGCTGAAACTTTTCTTCTGAACCTAACCCCATTACCTGAGAGATTACCTTTCTAAAAAAAAGTATCGATCCAAATAACATAATTATAGATACGCCGGCAAGCAAGTACCCATTCCCAATTTGCTGTGTAATAAAATTGACAGGCCAACTCAGGCTTTGGCCAAGCATTTTAAAATTCGATGTTATCCCAGTTGGTTCATGGAAAAAATTAACAGCTATGAATTGAGCTATGCTTGATAGAAAATGAAGATTGTATTCCAAAGGAAAAAGAACAAGCGCCGTTATTATTTTGAAAAAACCATGATAAGTACCTGCGGAAACCGCCCTGCGAAATTCTTTCTTATTATTGATAAAGCTAAGTGATACAATTGTGCTGGTGATGGTTGTGCCAATGTTGGCTCCCATGATAATTGGCACTGCACCTTCTAATGTGAGTGATCCCGAAGCAACTAAAGCAACAGTGAGTGACGTTGTTGTTGAACTACTTTGGATTATGGCCGTCACTAATAATCCGATGAACAATCCGGTAAATGGATTTGACGTTGCTAATAAAATAGTATTGTTGACTTCTGCTCCTAATTGTTGAAGCGAAGAAATCATTAAGTCTAACGAAAATAAAAAAACGAGAAGGCCGATGAGAAAATAAACGGTGCCTCTCAAAAAGAACTTCCACTGAAAATTGGATTCAACAAGTAACGATGTATCGGGCTTTGCTTCCATTCGCTTTTGTAAAGATACATGTGAACGGCATATCCTGATGAAAATTATTTGGCCGATGCGTTAACTTTCCATTAACTCTTTTACAGCCATCCATGCCATTAGTCCTGGCCCAATGCTCAAGGCTGTTTCGTCAATATCAAAAGTTGGTGTATGTACGTAAGAGGTGATTCCTTTTGCTTCATTGCGTGTTCCTAATCGGTAGAAAGATGCAGGAATCTGATGAGAGTAATAGGCAAAATCTTCAGAGCCTAATGTAAGTTCTAAATCAACTACATTTTCCTTTCCTAAATACTCTTCTGCAGCCTGGCGAATTCTTCGAGTGAGTTCAGGATTATTTTCCAAGTAAGGATAACCATGCGAAATTTCTATCTCGCATTTCCCACCCATACTTTCCGCAATACCCTTCACCATCTTTTCAATTTTCTTCAATCCCTCTTGACGCCATTGTTCATTGAGTGCGCGAAATGTGCCCGCGATCTTTACTTCATTAGGAATAATATTGGTTGCTCCTTCGGCAGAAATTTTTCCAAAGGTTAATACCGTTGGCTGCTTGGGGCTAGCATTCCTGCTGATGACTTGCTGTAACCCTATTATAATGTGCGATGCAATCACAACCGGATCAATAGTTAGTTCGGGCGCTGCGCCATGTCCGCCTTTACCGATAACGGTTAGATAAATTTCATCGCTGCTGGCCATGTACATCCCTTCGCGAAAGCCAACTTTACCGACAGGGACTAATGGCATTACATGCTGACCAATAATTGCTCCAGGCCTGGGATTGTCCAAAACACCTTCATTGATCATCAACGAAGCACCTCCTGGATTTTTCTCTTCACCAGGTTGAAAAATTAATTTAACAGTACCATCAAATTTATTTTTTACCTCGTTAAGAATTTTTGCCGTACCTAAAAGCGAAGCGGTATGCACATCATGACCACAGGCATGCATCACTCCCGGATTTTGTGATTTGTAAGAAACTGAATTTGCTTCCTGAATGGGCAGCGCATCCATGTCTGCTCTTAAAGCAACAGTTCTTTTGTTTGGATTTTTTCCTTCGATCAAAACTACAAGTCCCGTTCCAGCAATTCCTTCGATAGGATTCAATCCAAAATCTTTCAACTTACCTGCTACAAATTTTGCTGTATTGTACTCCTGATAAGAAAGCTCAGGGTTTGAATGCAAATGTCTTCGTGCTGCTACATTTTCCTGCGCATACTGAAGAGATAATTTTTTAATTTCTTCAAGAAGCATTGGCAATTATTTTTTAAGCTGAGCTATCAGTCTGTCGATAAGATTATCAACTGATTCGCCCTCAGCTTCAGCCTTGAAATTGCGCACAATACGATGACGTAACACTGGTTTCGCTACCGCGCGCACATCCTCAATGTCGGGTGAATACTTTCCGTGAAGCAACGCATTACACTTAGCGCCCAGCACAAGATATTGTGAAGCACGAGGGCCTGCTCCCCATTCAAGAAATTCATTGGCCAAGGCATTAGCACTATTAGGTCTTGTTGAGCCTGTCAACATTACAGCATACTCAATTACATTGTCTGCAATAGGCACTCTTCTCACTAAATGTTGAAAAGCAATAATGTCTTCAGCAGCAATCGTTTTGTTTAGCGTAACTGTTTCGTCAGCTGTTGTTCCTTTTACAATTTTCAGTTCCTGCTCATAGCTTGGGTAATCCAGAAAAATGTTAAACATAAAGCGATCGAGTTGCGCTTCCGGTAGAGGATAGGTTCCTTCTTGTTCAATCGGGTTTTGTGTTGCCATTACAAAGAACGGCTGAGGCAAGGGGTAGCGATTGCCCGCAATCGTCACAGCATTTTCTTGCATTGCCTCAAGCAAAGCGGCTTGAGTTTTGGGTGGAGTTCTATTTATCTCATCGGCCAAAATTATATTGCCGAAGATCGGTCCTTTCACGAATTGAAAATTTCTTTCTTTATCCAACGTTTCAGCTCCTACAATATCGGAGGGCATTAAGTCGGGGGTGAATTGAATGCGTTTGAATTGCAGGTCAAGTGATTGTGCCAGTGTCTGTACCAACAACGTTTTAGCCAAGCCTGGCACGCCAATTAACAATGCATGACCATGACAAAAAACTGCAGTAAGTGTAAGGCGAACAACATCATCCTGGCCAACGATTACCTTGGCCATCTCATTCTTTAAGTCCTTGTATGATTGTGCTAGCGCATTGGCTGCTTCAACATCATCAGCGAAAATTCTGGGCATGCTTTAAGTCTTTAGCTGTGAAAATACCTTTTTATTAAGGTCAGTACAAGCGGAAAAGATTGACCGGTAAAGAGATTATTGCTCTAGCAGCTTGCAATAATTATACGAAGGATCAATATTTATGAATACATCTTGCCGGGCTTTAACAAACCATTTGCTAATGGCTTTGTCTTTCTTCTCGGCCAGCGCTGCGGATTGTATTCGATGCCAATCGTCTTTCAAATTTGCCTGATGAGGAGGAATCTTCGCTTTAAAGTAAATAATTCTTACGGCCTCCTTTTGTCTGTCTGTACGATAAGGGTGAGCCTTAGAGATGTGCCCTACTTTCATTGTGTCAATGGTGAGATAGACAGCAGGGTCAATCGTTTTTAGTGACACGCCCATACCACCATCTGGGTCAGTAAAGTATCCTGAGTGCCCTTTGGTCTCTGTGTCATCCGAAAATGTTCTTGCAGCGTAATCCCACTTCAAACTGTCCTTCACAATTTTTCCCCGAATGCTATCAAGAAAAAGACGGGCTTTTTCTACATCCTGAGCACTGGGTACTGCAAAAATCAAAATGTGTCGAGAGTTGTACTCATTCCCTCTACGGTCAATAAGCTGCATGACGTGAAAACCAAAAGGAGACTCAAAAGGATGAGAGATTTCACCTTTTCTCATTTTAAATGCCATCGCTTCGAATTCGGGTACCATCGCACCTCGACCAACATAACCCATCTCACCTCCGTTAGCTTGAGCACTTGGGTCTTCTGAATATTTCTTTGCTAATTCGTTAAAATTTTCTCCACTTAAAATTCGGTTACGCAAATCCTCCAATCGTGCTTTGGCTTCTTCTTTTTGCTGGCTACTTACTTTTGCTTCACGCACAATTTGTCCGATTACAGCATCAGCATCATAGTATGGTAAACTGTCGGACGGTATTTTATTGAAAAACTTTTTTACTTCTGCCGGTGTGATTTCAATACTCCTTGTAACTTTTTTAGACATCTCGTTCGCAAGTAGTTGTTCTCTAATCTGGTCGCGCAGCTCCACTTTTATTTGCTCCATCGTTTTTCCATACTGTCGCTCCAGCTCCTCTGCAGAGTTGCCATAATTTTGCAAAATCACAGCCATACGTTGTGTTGTGTTTTGATCTACTTCCGCATCAGTTACTAAGAGGGAATCAATCTCTGCTTTCGCTACCATTAGCTTATTCATCACCAAACGGTTCAGCAAATTGCATTTGGCTTGATCCGAACCCGGATTACCTTCTGTGACATAATTCTGATAGGCAGATTCAAGCTCAGACTTTAGCACTATGTAGTTATCTACTTTGCAGATAATCTTATCCAGCACAAAGCCGGTTTCTTCT
Organism: Cyclobacteriaceae bacterium; assembly: GCA_036002745.1. Classification (GTDB taxonomy): domain Bacteria; phylum Bacteroidota; class Bacteroidia; order Cytophagales; family Cyclobacteriaceae; genus ELB16-189. The sequence continues at coordinate 7,467 of DASYTA010000353.1, forward strand.
TTCGTTTCGCTCTTCTCCTGGCCTTGAGCATTCACGACCAAGGCAACCAGAATCAACCCGCTACTTAGTAAAAACTTCAAAATCCTTCCGTTTAGCAGCATTTTCATAAACCTCATCCTCCAATTTTTTCGCAAGTTCTACTTTTCTTTTATTTAAAATAATGTTTTTAATATCATGCTTTACAAACTCCAACGGAGAAACGTTATCCGTGATTTTATAGCCATCTACCTTAAGGAAATAGAGATGGGTCTGATCGCTGGTTTCATAATAATTGTACGACCTTAAAAACTGAATCTTATTGGGTATTTCCGCCAATGGTGAATTCACCGCCAGCTTATCAAACTCAATCCACGACGAATCCGCCAGGTGGTAAGCCGCTGAAAAACTCAAGCAATAAGATTTCAGTTCATTAATCTCTTTTTCTTTGAATGAAAACATTAAATCTTTAATTCTTTTAGTACGTGGCGCATCCTTTGATACTTTGATGTACGTGCCTCGAATAATGTTTTGCTTTAAAATAAAATTATCAAGATGCGCTTTATAGTATTCTTCAATCGTCGCATCGTCAACGCTATCATTCAGGTGTTGCTGAATGTAATAGTTAAGAAATTCATAACCGATAAGGCTATACCTATAATCCAGCACCTTGCGCTCAACTTCCGCTTCATCTATGTTAATAGTTTTTAATGCCTCTTGAATAAGTAACTGCTTTCGCACCCAGCTTGTAACGTAGGCGTTCATACGTGCTGCGCTATCATCTTTGGTTGTTTTGTCAGGAACAATTCCTTTTAATTCGTCGAGATAGAGATACGCATTGTTTACACGGGCGATTGATTTACGATTAGTGTTGTCATTACTTTTTTCCTTCTTCATCCGAATCAGGTCGCAAGAAGAAAAACAAAGTGGAAACACTAATATTGCCAAATACTTAAAAACCCGAAAATATTTTAGCGACTGATTCATGGCTTCGTCAATTCGGTAACAACGAGTTTTTTTCCTTTATCATTAAGCGATACACGGTATTTATTTTTCAACGAAGCAATCCAACTCTTCTCTAGTGAATCCTGATAATCTGAAATTACTTTCGCCTTTGCCTCTTCTAAAGTTTTGGTTCCAGGTGCAATCAATTTTCTTACTTCTATCAAATAATAGGTGCCCTCAATTTCTGTCTCTTGCAATCCAGGCACCCAGTTGATTTTATCGATTGCCTTACTTTCTCCCTTTTCATAGTTACGAAAGTTTTGAGCCGATTTAAACTTTTTCATGTCAGCCTCTTTCAAGGTATCACCGTTCGCTATTTTCTTTTTTACCTCCGCTAGAAATAACTTATCCGTGGTGGAAAAAATCCGTGCTTCAATGCGATTGCCCGCCTCATATTTACTTGAATGCTCCTTATAAAATTTCCGTTGGCCCACTGAATCTTCCGAAGCTTTATTCCAAACTTCTTTTTCCATGATCTCAAATAATAAAATGCCTTCTCTGTATTCAGCAATCAAATATTTAAAATCCGGATTTTCTTTGATGATCTTATTTTCTTCCGCTTGATTGATTTTCTCTTCAGCCCAATTCTCGTACAATTGATTCATATAAGCACCAGGAGCTAATTTGCTTGACGTATGTTGTTGTTCAACCGATAAAATAAAATCGCCTGCTTTCAGTGCTTTACCGCCGACTGAAACCAATGTGAGTTTTTTTAACTCTGGATTTCCAGAAAATTTCCACTTGCCTTTTGAAAGGTTGGAATCGGCCAATGCCAAAACTTTAGCTTTGGTTTCAGCATTCTCACTAAACCCTAAATCCTTCTTTCTTCTTACAGCAAGTGCTTGTTCGGATATTATCATGCGCTCATCGCGCGCTACTCGTTTCTTTAAAGAACTTTCAATTTCTGCATAAGTTGGAATCGGGATTTTCTTCTCCAGCTTTACAATGTGCCAGCCAATATTTGATTGGAATGGATCTGAGATTTCTCCCGGAATTTGCATAGCAAATGCTGTTGCTTCAAATTCAGGAACAGCCGCCAGCGCTC
>DASYTA010000354.1:0-1741 GCA_036002745.1 Cyclobacteriaceae bacterium
GCTATGTGCATCCCATCCATTATTTCGATTACTCCTTTTACCATTCCACATTTTCTAATCGTCCTGAATGTCTCAATGAACACAGGAAAATATTTATGAAGTGTCGAAGAGAAACTTGATTCAAAGTTTTCTTTAGCGTCAATTGCGTCGATCGGGTAAAATTTCATTGTGTTATTCAAGTTTGTTAAATGTCATATCCTACTGCTGGTGAAAAACTCTTTTGTGCTATTTGAGATCTAAAATATTTTTACTTCATGGAAATCAATCGTTTAGTGAGACTTCTTTTGATCCTTCAGTTCCTCTAAAATTGCTCCGTAGGCATAAACATTATTTGGATACTCCTCAATCCTTACATCACCAATTCTTTCCTTAATTCCACTAACAACCTCTTCCTCACTTTTACCAACGACATGAATTTTCGGCCCGCGATGGCTGATAAGCAAAAAGCGATTACCTTCCTCATGTATCGTGTATGGCCCAGTGCCGTTGCTTGAAAAAATCACCTTCATAATCAATCGTGTTTCGGCCCGTATCTAATCAATCGTTTTGTGAAACCAAATGCAATTTAGTTGCCATTGCTTTTGCAACGCGCTTCGTACCTTCAAACGGTGACTCTTGATAGGCGACCCTATAAGTGATACAGAGACAAGCTAAAAAATAGCCAGAAATGATGAACGCCGATCTAGTTCTTCTAATTTTCATTTATCAATCCTTTTTTGTGGGACCTTAAATTTATCTCAGTGCTATTTTGAAGGCTGGGTAAAAAATAAGAATCGTTACTACAATACAAAAGACAAGAATTAACAAGTGCCGCATTTTAGATTTCATAATCAATCGTTTTGTGAAAATATCTTACCCGTCCATTCGCCTGGTTTAAGTTCAGGAAACGTAGAACGTCCTCGTTGGATATTTATGTTCATCCACAGAAGTAAGAAAGTGATGACATATTGGTTTAATCGAATCCCAAGCAGGGCTCTTTCACCAATTTGAACAAAATTAATCTTGAGTGTACCCATCAGGGGCAGGTTCAAGAAGTCGATCAGTTCAATTTTAAATTTCATCTTATTAATCGTTCTTTGAGACTTATTTTTTCATTGATCCTCCTGCAACCACAGACAAGGATTTTCTTTCATTTTCAACAGTGTGTTGATAGCCCTTTCTTCATTTGGAAAATTCTTTTTTGCCCAGGCTATAGCTGCATCCATATTTATCGGGCGATAGTAAAATGGCATATTTTCAACGATGTCCGTTGATCCATTTTGATAATCCATTTCAATTTCAGAAATGAATCTCCGATTAGAAGTTGAACTCTCAAATAGATATAGTCCATCTTGATCAGTGGTTGCTAAATGCTTTCCATTTCTGGTAGGTTCAACGTGGTAGAGCCATAAATCTAATCCCATATTATCTAAATCAATCGATTTTTGTGACTGTTATTTTATTTGATTGGGAATAACTTTTCGGCCTTTAGTTTACATTTCTTACAAAGAAGATTCCAATTAACTTCAACCAACACACTTCCTTCCTCCGGAGCCGATTTTATATATTTCTGAAGTTCCAATACGTCCTCGAAAATAAACCTCGTCTCTGAACTCGCATGGCCGGTATCTGTTGTGTTCAGCCCGCAAAAAGTTACTTCCGTTTTATCATCAGTAAAATGCGCGCGGCTTACGTTACTCGTTACGAAAACTCCAATAGAAAATTCCTCTGTTACTGTGATCATTAATTAATCGTTTTGTGG
>DASYTA010000355.1:0-2645 GCA_036002745.1 Cyclobacteriaceae bacterium
TGCTTCTTTGATAAACTCTTGAACAATGATCCTCGCCTTCACTCCGTGAAATGCTTCAATAACAGATTGCGCAGCTTTTTTATTTTCGGCTAACACCACGCCAAGACCTTGTGTGCCTTCTAAAAGTTTGATTACAACTGGTGCTCCACCCACCGCTTCGATTACACCTTCTGTGTCTTTGGAGTAATCCATGAAAATTGTTTTTGGCAAACCTAATCCCGCGCGCGAAAGAATTTGCATGCTTCGCAATTTATCGCGCGACCGGATGAGCGCCTGAGATTCAACCGCGGTAAATACTTTCATCATTTCAAATTGACGAACCACTGCTGCACCATAAAAGGTTACCGATGCACCTATACGCGGAATAACGGCATCAAAAAAATCGAGCTTCCGGCCGTTATACCATACCATTGGATTTTTCTTTTCAATGAGAAGAACGCATTTCATGTGGTCGATAATCTCGACTTTATGACCGCGCTTTTCGCCAGCCTCTTTCAGCCTGCGGGTTGAGTAAAGTTTGGGGTCACGTGAAAGGATAGCGATGTTCATATTTTATTGTTTGTATGTTGATCGTTAACTCAAGACGAGAACGATTAGCATTTTAACGGTTTATGATTGAATACCGGTCTTCCATTCGTAAGATAAATCTTTTTTAGTTACGTCAATGAGAAACCGGTTTCGTAAAATTTTACGACCTAATAACACCGGAAATTTTAAATTTCCCCGATTGCTCAGCGAAAACTCTGCACGGATTAATCGATCGTATATTTTTATTTTAGTCTTAATCACGTACCGAAGTTCCGCTTCACCGAATGAATTTTTTATTTCTCTCTGTACAAATTTTTTAAAGAAATACTTTCGGCCGGTAAACTCCGGATGTTCTGCATCGAGCAAAACAAATTCAAGTACGCCATTCACTACTTCATTGCTGGTGCAATGCAAGCTGCAATTGTAAGCGCCTGTATCAATTTTTGCATGAATATTTTCTAGCCCTAGTCCGGGTAAGTCAACACGATCGGAGCGCCCTAAAGTTTGCATGCAATGAATTTATGATAAAGATCAGGGAGCAATCAACTTATTAATGAAAAAAGATCTTTGTACATCATTTTTACCATTCTTTACAGCCTGAATACCGTAAACAAAAAGATGATTGCCATACCAATGCTCCAGTTTACTGGATTCTACACTACTTTTCTTTTGCCGATCAGAAACTAAAATAGGATCCTGACCAGTGCCCTCCATAATTTGACTATTGTTAATAACTTTTGATCGGATATTATTTTGAAAGAGATAAAACAGTTCAATTTTTTCTTTGTCAGTTAAAATTTTTACGAATTGCTCCATGTAGAAGCTCTTAAGTCCATTAATTTCGAAGCTGTTGTCCCAAGTAAGTTTGGCATGTGCATCAAATCCAATTACGATAGCGTGTGTATATTGAAAACCTGTAAACACTAGATCTGATTGGTTGGGATTGGAATAACGATTGAGGTAAGGATTGTTGGAATAGCGTGTGGATGGGTAGCTCCAAGGAGAATTGCCGAATAGACGTGGGTTGTAGGAGCCGTATGCACTAGAGTAAGTTGGATAGAATGCCTCACCTACAAGTAGAAACTGATCGCCATAAGGAATAAGTTCATGAACCAGAAAGCGGTAGTTGAATTTTGTTTTTTTTCCTCTGATTTTTCTCCGTTCAATCCTTTCTTTAATTCGCTTCTCCCGTTTTGCTTTCATGTAATGAAAAAAATTATGTAGATCAGCAAAATTGTAATATCGGATCACATATTCTCCAAACGTATTTACTTCGGCTACAAAAATTCCTCTAGAATACGTCGAATTTCTGCCATACACGCCGGCAATAACCTGAATGCCATTGTCTGCTTTTGCAGCTCGGCCAAATATCAAATCTTTCTTTTCTGCTGACTCAAGCACAACCGTCTTGGTAAGGTCACCTACCTCATCAAAATGCCTGATCCATAAGCATTTTCTTTTCGAATTATTTTTGCCACTCACGATTACATTGATGTCACCTTCATCGGATGCAATGATTTGCGTTAATTCACCAGGTTCATTCAAAAACCCGGGAAGTATTCGCGAACGGTGATCTTTTAGAGAATAGAATAAAACGACAGGTCTGAAGTTGAAATAACCTCCTATCAGCAAAGCTTTTTTGCTGGCAATAAATTCGGTTGCATTGAAAGCAATTATATTTCTTATAGGATAAGAAAGATAACTTCCGTCTTTAACCTGTACTGCAAAAACTTGAAAGATGCGATCGGTTGCCGTTTTATTTTCAAGTAGAAAATATAATTTACCAGCTACTACCTTAGCGCTTGATACAGTAAATCCCTTGGGTACTGGTAGAAAACCTCTATAGACTTGATTCAAAGCCGTATCCAGCCGAATAAGTTCAAGTTGATTTTCTGTTGGGCCAGAAAAATTTCGGTAAAGGGCAATTCCTGAAGAGTCCAATGAAACAACAGAAAAGCTTTCAAACGAAGTGCGAACACCAATTTCCACACGCCCTTTTTGAAGCACCTGGGCTTGTAAAATACAAGAGGTTTGAATCAGGAAGGATATGCAAAGGAAGCTTCTAATCAACCCTGATTTTATTGATGTAGAAAACATTGCGTGTATCTTTTTCTGTG
>DASYTA010000356.1:0-3510 GCA_036002745.1 Cyclobacteriaceae bacterium
CGTGGTCACATTTTTTTTGCCTTCATCAAAACTTACCGTTACCTCGCCTCCTTCAGATGTGTAATTAATGGCGTTGGATATGAGATTGGTGATTACCTGGTCAATGCGTTTTTCATCAGCATGAACAAAAATTTTGGAATGTTTTGAGTCTAGTAATTTAAGCGTGATGTTTTTCTGCTCAGCTTTCTCTTCAAACTGCTCCACTACTTCTTCGCAAAGTTTTACCAAATCCACTTGATCAAATTTCATTTTGATATCGCCTGTCTCTATTTGCGATAGGGTGAGCAGGTCTTGCACTAAAGAGTCAAGACCGTCTAAACTTTTTGCAGCTTTCTTTAGAAATTTATGACGCACATTTTTATCGTCAACGGCCCCATCAATAAGTGTGTGAACAAAACCTTGTGCCGCGAAAATCGGAGTCTTCAGCTCGTGCGAGACGTCGGCAATGAATTCTTTTCGAAAAGCCTCTAGCTTTTTTAGTTCGTCGATTTCCTTTTGCTTGAGCAAGGCGAAGGAAGAAATTTCTTCGTTCAGTTTTTCAAAGGGATCCAGTCCACCACTTGATTTTTCTTTAGCAATGCCTTTTAATTCTTGCTTCATCAACTTGCTCATCATCTTATCAATTTTGTTGACACCCCGAAAGATCAAGAACTCCAGAACAACAAAAACGAGTATATAAGAAACCGAAAAACTGATTAGTGAAGCAACAAATAAGGCGCTCTTCTCAACGCTGTTAAGCAAAGAAAGAAACAGCACAGTCACCAAGGCAATGGATGAAGCCAGAAGCAAGGCGAGTGAGCGAGCGCTGTAAATCATAAGGTTTTCAAAAATACAAAATCAATCTTTGAGCAGACAAAGACTTTAAAACCTTGACATTAAGAATTGATTATTGAAAGTTGAATTTGTATCCAACACCCTTTACCGTGGCAATACAATCGTCACCAATTTTTTCACGCACCTTACGAATGTGAACATCAACGGTGCGCGAAAGCACGTACACATCGGCTCCCCAGATATTTTGCAATAAATCATCGCGACTGAATACTTTATTAGGATTTTGGGCAAGGAAGTAAAGCAATTCAAATTCTTTTTTAGGCAAACTGATTTCGCGACCTTTCAATTTCACGGTATAACTCGTGCGATCAATGGTCAATTCTCCAGCTTTAATTTGTGCGGATACATTTTTCTTGGATGAATCTCTTCTGAAAAGCGCACTAATTCTACTCATCAGAGCCCTGGGTTTAATGGGCTTAAGTATATAATCATCTGCACCAACATCAAATGCCGCTACCTCAGAATATTCTTCAGCTCGAGCAGTTAAAAAGACGATGTAGGTATTCACCAATTCTGGCATGGCTCGTAGTTGGCGACAAGCTTCTACGCCATCCACTTTAGGCATCATGATATCCAATAGCACAAGGTCCGGATGAAATTTCTTAGCCACATCTACGGCTACTTGTCCGTCGATCGCAGTACGAACATCATAACCCTGTTTTTCAAGATTGTACTTCAAAAGCTCTAAGATTGGCTCCTCGTCATCTACTACAAGGACTTTTTGAGCTGGTTTATTGCTCATAGTGGTTTTTTTTATAAAGGTAGATAGAAATTAACCCGTGGAAAAGGCAGTGTTAAGGACTTAACAATTTCATAATCGGTTGGTAACACCGTGATTATTTTGTTACAGAAAAGGGTGAACCTCGCTTAGATATTTTATGTACGCTTTTAAGTCGCCCTTGAATTTTTCATCGAACTCTTTACTAAAATCTCGCTGCTTGGATTGATACAAATGGAATGACATGAAGTAGGTATTGTTCGGCAGCCAATTGGAAGTCTTAGTATTTCGTTTTTCAAATAATGAAAGTGTATCGATGCTCTTCACAATTTTTTCAATCATCCATTTTTTCTTTTCCTTCTTTGATTCAAAAGGCTGGGTGTCATTAAAAGTTTTATATAGACTATCTAACTTTAAAGTTCCTCTTAGAATATGCCTGCTGTAGACTCGATAGTCCTGATCCTCGTGCAAGTATTGTGTGTACTGCTTTGAGTCCTTTCCATATTTATGTGCCAAAAAGTTATATGAAGCTGTGTCACCAATGAAAGAAGCAAGGTTTTCATTAAAATCTGCATCGTCCTTAATAAATATTGTTGAATGCACCATCTCGTGAATAATTAGTCCGGCCAGGTCGCCATCACTTCGCTTGAGCATGTCACTTAAGATTGGATCCGTAAACCAACCCAAAGTGCTCCAACCTCCGGGATTGCGAATACTCACATCATAATTTTCGTCCATTAATTTTTTTCTTTCTGCTATCGCCTTCTCCTTTTCAAAGAACCCTTTATACGGAAGATCCCCAACAATCGGAAAGTGCCAAAGTTTGGGTTTAAGCTCAAACGGACCGCAAGCCTGAACCACCCACATTAATTCTTGCCCCCGCTGATCAAATAGTGTTTTATAATTCTCCGTGTCTTTGAGTCCGAGTGAGTCGATTGCATATTTTCTAATCTCTTCAATAAGATGAAGTTTTGTTTTGAGTGAGTCAGGAAAGTTGGGATCATTCAAAAAAGTTTCAACGGGTTTTGCTCCCCAAATAATTTTTAATTGGCCAAGGCCCATGCGAGCACCGTAGCCGATCAATTGCCATTGCCAAATGATGAAAATAAGAAGGATTACAAAAACTGAGAGGAGAATTTTTTTTATCATGAACGAGATTTACCGCTTGAAAAAAGATCAGATCATAAAAATAGGGTTTTTCCTAAATTCGGATTCATGATATTAGTTAATCAACGCATGCGAATGAATAAAATTATCTTATTCCTCTTACTTACTTCACCTTGCTTCGCGCAGAAATTTACTGCTGCTGAAATTTCTAATTGGAAAAAGCAAGCCGAGAATGTAACCATCATTCGCGATAATTGGGGAGTTGCCCATGTTTATGGAAAAACAGATGCTGATGCAGTATTTGGAATGCTGTATGCGCAATGTGAAGATGATTTTCCCAGAGTAGAACGTAATTATCTTACAGCAACTGCTCGCATGGCGGAGGCGGAAGGAGGGAATTTTATTTATCACGATCTTCGAATGCGATTGTTCATCGATACGGTGAAAGCTATCACTATCTATAAAGAGTCACCGGACTGGATGAAGAAATTATGTAATGCTTTTGCTGATGGTGTGAACCTCTATCTCTATACTCATCCAAACGTCAAACCTAAATTACTCACTCGCTTTCAGCCATGGATGCCCTTGCTTTTCAGCGAAGGAAGTATTGGTGGAGATATTGAGTCGGTCTCATTAAATGAACTGAAAGAGTTTTATGGAAAACTGCCTGGCGATTTGAAAGAAGAAGTGAGCGATGATGGTTTGGGAGAACCGCGTGGCTCTAATGGAATAGCTATTTCACCATCTATCAGCAAAACAGGAAATGCTTTGTTTCTTATTAACCCTCATACTTCATTTTACTTTCGGTCTGAAATACAAATGGTGAGTGAAGAAGGATTGAATGCTTACGG
>DASYTA010000357.1:0-8487 GCA_036002745.1 Cyclobacteriaceae bacterium
CTTCGCCAACCACCGTTAGCTTCGGTGTCATGGAGAACAAATCGTAAATCTGAAATCTAAAATTGTAAATCAATATGCCAGGCACCGAATTATTTGGAAAAGAAGAGAAGAAAGAAATCAACGATGTGCTCGAAACGGGCATCCTCTTTCGCTACAACCATGATGCGCAGCGCAACAACATCTGGAAAGCGCGCGAGTTTGAAGCTGAAATAAAAAAAATAACAGGGGCCAAATTTGCTCACGCCGTATCGAGCGGCTCAACAGCAGTGGCTTGCGCACTAGCATCGGCTGGCATTGGAGCAGGCGATGAAGTGATCGTGCCTCCGTTTACTTTCATCGCATCTGTGGAAGCGGTTTTGTTTGGCGGAGCGTTGCCGGTGTTCGCCGAAATTGATGAAACACTTTGCCTTAGTGCAGCGGGAATCAAAGCCGCAATCACACCAAATACAAAGGCGGTATTGATCGTGCACATGTGTGGCGGCATGGCCAACATGGACGAGATATTAAAAGTTTGTAAAGAAAATAACCTAACGTTGATCGAGGATGCAGGCCAGGCGTTTGCCGCTTCGTATAAAGGTAAAGGCATCGGCACAATGGGAAAAACCGGTTGCTACTCGTTCGACTTTTTCAAAATCGCTACATGTGGTGAAGGTGGCGTGATGGTGACCAACGATGAACAGGTCTATAAAAATGCAGATTGCTACAGCGACCACGGCCACAGTCACGTTGGCAACAACCGAGGTATGGAACCGCATCCTGTGTTGGGATTTAATTATCGCATCGGTGAATTAAATGCTGCTATTGGCTTGGCACAAACACGTAAAGTGCCTTTCATTCTCGAGAAGAATCGCGAATACAAAAATTTACTCACTGCAGAGCTTTCAAAAATTCCAGGAGTTAGCTTCAGCACGTTGTGTGATCCAGCAGGTGACTCGGCAACATTTCTGAACATGTTTTTGCCAGACACGGAAGCAGCAAAGAGAGCTGTTGATGAATTTAACAAAGCCGGTGTTGGTGGTTTTAACTATTGGTTCTTGAATATGTATCACTTCATCAACCAATGGGATCACATCAAAGAGTTGAAAGCAGCGGCGAAACTTCCTATCCACGTGCTGGGCGCGCCACAAGATTATAAAAACCTGCACTTACCAAAATCACAAGAAGTTGTCGGTCGCCTGATCTCATTCGGCATCCGCTGCACTTGGACAGCAGAGGAAGTAAAAGAGCTGGCGAAGAAGATTGGGGCGTGCGTGGAGAAAGCACTGGCGGTGCATGCGTAAGTGGAAGTTTTAACACAAATTGAGAACTAGATGATTTAATCCTTCTTTTATTTTTTCATGAGCTACATTGCCAAATTAGTGGATAAGTACAAGACAAATAATGGAAACTTTTTCTGTCGAGAAGAGAATAAGTCGTTAGAGGAACAACCCATTAATTGGCCAATTTTCGTTAGCTCCGAATATTCGGATAAGATGGTGACTCTCCCTATCTATGGAATAATAATAACTGACTATAACAAAAGTTTCTTCAACGGACAATCAAGACCTACATGCAGAGTTCTCAGTCATGATAAATCTGAATTGGAAAAGATTTTAGCTGAGGAAGCAGAGTTAAATAAGCCATTGCAGTAAAAACATAAACTGCGATATAAGCTATTTAGCTAAAGACTTTTGATATAAGATAAATGATAACGACAACAAATAATAACATGATTGAAATTATGAACAAACCCGAAGCACGTTCAGCAATTTTTTCTGATGACTTGTTAAACAAACCAAAAAGTAACTGGATTATAAAAAGGCTTATTGGCAATAAAACTATTAATGAAACTATTATACCTATTAGCTTAGTCATTATAAAATGAGAGTTTAGGTTAACCGCCTTAATATCCTAAGAGGGCCGTGACATGTCAATGTCAATTTGAATTTAGTATTTTTGCGTCCATTCATCGAATCGATTATGCACAAAAACTTTAAAGGAATAGAGAAAACCGTATTTGGTCGCGGAAGTTTTAACCAACTAGGTGACATCATCAACGAAAAAAGAAATGACAACGGCAAGTTCATGCTGTTTGTTGTGGATAATTATTTCAAAGGCAAAGACCTGGAGAAAAGAATCCCTTCACAAAAGGAAGATATTGTTAAGTTTATCGATGTGGATACATACGAACCCACCACCGAACAAATTGATTCCCTTCGCGATAGTGTAAAAAATTCGAAAGGAATTCCTTCGGCTGTGATTGGCATTGGCGGTGGTTCGATCATGGATATCGCTAAAGCTGTCTCGCTTATGTTTACTAACGAAGGCTCCTCTACTTTATATCAAGGATTGAACCTGATCAAGAAGCCAGGCATCTATCATATTGGCGTTCCAACTATTTCAGGAACAGGTGCTGAAGTATCGATGACTGCTGTGCTCACAGGCCCAGAAAAAAAATTGGGATTGAAATGCGAGTGGACTGTATTCAATCAGGTTGTGCTTGATCCCGATTTGATTGCCTCGGTGCCACGCAACTGGTGGTTTTATACTGGTATGGATACGTACATTCACTGCATCGAATCAGAAAATGGAATTTTAAACAATGCTTACTCGCATTCTTATGCTGAGCAGGCACTAAAACTTTGCCGCGATATTTATTTAGGCGACAAAAGCGGACAAACCCCCGAGAACGATGATAAGCTTATGGTTGCATCATTAATGGGTGGACTTAGTCTTACTTATTCTGAAGTTGGTGTTTGTCATGCGCTATCATACGGTCTTTCAAAAATTCTGGGTACTCGTCACTGCTATGCGAATTGCATTGCATTCAATCATCTTCATGATTTTTATGCCGAAGGAATAAAAGAATTCAAGACGATGATTGCTAAACACAAAATCGATCTTCCGCAAAACTTATCTAAAGACTGGTCGAACGATCAAATCACAGCCATGGCAAAAGTAGCTTACAACCTGCCTCACATGTGGGCGCACGCCATCGGACCGGATTGGAAAGAGAAAGTTACGATTGAAAGTATCAGTGAATTGTATCGGAGACTCTAGTAGACGTAAGTATCAAGACGTAAGATAAGTCTTGCGTCTAATGTCTTACTACTTAAGTCTTTTATAAAATTTCAGCTGCGCTATTTTTCCCTCATGGCTTTCACTGAGTGTGTAATAACCTGAGGCATTGTTATTCCAGCAAATGGATTCACCTTGTTCTTCCGGCTTGTAGGGAAGTTCGATTGGGTCTTTTGCTAGGAGCTCGATTAAAGTTTTTTCGCCTGAGCGCTTCCAATAGTAAATATTTTCATAGTCTTTCAATAAGACTTCTTGCGAATCATGTGAAATGGATCCAGCTACGATTCTGGTAAACGGAATTTTCAAAACTTCTTCCGGCCGTAAAGTGTCAGGATAAGGAAAGTGTTGAAGGTAAACATGTACATGCTTCTCCCGCTTTGAAACAATATAAAAATCATTGTTTGTGGGGTCTATCATTATGGTTTCTGTATCACGATTTTTGCCCGGCAATTTAATCACCAGTGTATCGAAGACAGAGATTGTTTGCTCGGCTACATTCGTCAGCGGTGGTTCTTCAAATCGATAGATGTATTTGTAATCATGAACTCCAAGATTGTCGCCAATATCGGCCACATAGATATATTTCTTTCCCTTGATCGGTCCAGCACCTAAAGCAATATCTTCCCAATCACGATTTTTTACGTTCAGCTTACAGACCAATTTTATTTTCGCCAGCGTGTCGATCAGAAAAACTTCCGCAGGATTCCCACCATCATTGAGTGACCATAAATACCCCGGATTAGCAATACTTTCAACTAAGCCAGAAGCTTCCTCCAACCGAACATCAATGATCCCTTTGTTGACACCTTTGGTAAAAGGTTTTCCATCCTGAGCTGATTGTTTTTCAGAACAACCTAAAAGTAAAAGCAGAATAAAGAATGTAACTCGCATCATGTTAATAAATTTCAAGATTATTGCTTTAATTGTCATTTCCAAAAACGAATGTGTTTATAAGTAAAGCTTCAACTATTCTGGACTTGAAAAATCTACCACCATTTCAATTTAAAAAATTCATTATCCATCATGATCGCTGCTCTATGAAAGTAGGCACTGATGCCGTGTTGCTGGGATCATGGACAGATGTAAATGTAGCAAATCAAATTTTGGATGTCGGCACCGGTAGCGGAGTAATTGCCTTAATGTTTGCCCAAAGAACAAATGATAAGGTGCATATCGACGCTATTGAAATCGAGAAACAGGATGCAGCCCAAGCAAAAGAAAATGTTTCCCTTTCCCCGTGGTCAACCAAAGTAACTGTATCAGAAACATCGTTTCAAAATTTTCAATCAACCACAAAGTATGATCTAGTTGTTAGTAATCCTCCTTACTTCATCAATAGTTTGCTCCCTCCTGCCCCGCATCGGCAACGAACAAGACACACGGAACAATTGACTTTTGAAGAATTAATTACTCATTCCATTCGATTATTAAATTCAACCGGAACGTTGGCCGTCATTCTACCTGTTCAAGAAGGAAACGATTTCAAACAACTCGCTTTAAAAAATGGATTACATCTTAAACGTCAGCTTGCGTTCTACTCTAGAAAAGAAAAGCCACAGGAGCGTTGGCTATTTGAATTTGGATTTGAACTAGTCAAACCAAAAGAAGAAAAACTAATTCTCTACGAAACTGGCAATATAAAATCGAATGATTACATCAACCTCACTAAAGATTTCTATTTATGAAGTGGATCACTCGTGAACGACCGAAGATCGACCGCATCGCATGCCCTTGGTTGATTAAACGATTTGTAGACACAGAAGCTGAAATTATTTATGTGCCGTTCGAACAAGTAATTAAAAAATCAAAAGAATTTAACGCTATTCCTTTCGATCTGCCTGATATTGAGTATTCTCATCATGGAGATCGATGCACATTTGATTACATCATTGAAAAACATAAACTAAAAGATCCTGCTTTGTTACTCATTGCTACGATCGTTCGGGGCGCCGATACGGATCGACATGACCTGGCCAGCCAGGCTTCGGGTTTGTGGGCAATCTCTGCCGGGCTTTCGTATAACATTACCAATGATCAGGAATTACTGGAACGTGGGGTGGTCATCTACGATGCCCTCTACAGTTGGGCAAAACATCTTCAGCATGAAAAGCATACACAAAATCCGGTAGAGAATTTATTGCTGGATGTCTATAAAAAATTTCTGAAAACTAAATCAGGAAAAATTCCGATGTGGGCAAAGGAGCTGAAAGAAATTATTCAGGATCAAATTGATACTAACCTTACATTAAGCCTAAAAGAGGTTTCTCAAAGTCTCCATGTGCATCCCTCCTACTTGTCACGCGAGTTTTCAAAATATTTCGATGATCTTTCTTTTGGTGATTATATCCGTAAGCTGCGAATTGAAAAATCAATTCAGTTATTGAATGATCCTAAATATTCATTGTCAGAAATTGCCTACCTCACCGGCTTCTCTGATCAAAGTCATTTTACCAGGATTTTCAAAAAAGTAACGGGCAAAAATCCATCCGCTTTCAAAAAAAATATCTCCAAAGGTAAAACCGATACAAAAGGTAAATAACATTCTATTTTGATTCGTTGGCTATTACTACTATTGATGTAAATATCAATAACTATGAATTCTCTCGATACTTTACTGCTAACTCGAAGTGAAGTAGCTCGTATTTTGAAGATCGAGGAGTGCATGAATGCAGTTGAAGAAGCTTTCAAGAAACAGGCGCTTGGAAAAGTACAAACCCCGAAAATACTAGGCGTTCATGCCGAGGATGGTGCCTATCACATCAAAGCAGGCCTGATGAATTACTTTGTGGTAAAGTCGAACGCGAATTTCCCAGGCAATCCAAAAAAACACGGCTTACCAACCATTCAGGGAGTAATCGCGGTGTGCGATATCCATAATGGGCGAATACTTGCGTTGATGGACTCGATAGAAATCAGCATTATTCGAACTGGTGCTGCCACCGGTATCGCAGCAAAATATTTAGCGAAACAAAATGCAAAAGCCGCAACGATTTGCGGATGTGGCAATCAAGGCATAATCTCGCTCAAAGCATTGTTGAAGGTGCGACAGTTGAACAAAGTTTATGTCTACGATATTGACTCAACAAAGAAAATTGAGTTTGCAGAATCTTTCTCGCGAGAATCCATTTCCATTACTCCGGTTGATGACTTACGATCTGCTACACTCCAAAGTGACATCATCGTGACATGCACGCCTTCCAAAAAACCATTCTTGAATAAAGAAGATGTAAAACCCGGAGCCTTCATCGCTGCCGTGGGCTCGGACAATGAGGACAAACAGGAGTTAGAACCTTCGCTGCTTGCGGTGAGCAAATTAGTAACGGACCTGACTGATCAATGTGCTACTATTGGCGAACTTCATCATGCATTAGAAAAAGGAATAATTACACGAAGTCATGTCCATGCGGAACTGGGAGAAATTATCGCCGGCAAAAAAAATGGTCGCACTTCGGATGATGAAATAATTATTTTCGATAGCACAGGGATGGCATTACAAGATGTAGCTGCCGCTTCGATTGTTTACGAAACTGCGCTGGCAAATAAAATCGGCATGAAGTTAAACCTGGCCAGTTAATTATCTCAAAAAATTTCTAAACTTCAATTATGTATTCGTTAAAAGACTTAATCATTTATTTTTTAAAACTCGGAACCTGGGGTTTTGGCGGGCCTGTTGCTTTAGTGGGTTACATGCATCGTGACCTGGTTGAAAATAAAAAGTGGATCAGCGAAGATGATTTCAAAGAAGGTCTTGCACTTTCTCAATTAGCACCGGGGCCACTAGCAGCGCAACTTTCAATCTATCTTGGTTACGTTCATTATCGATTGCTCGGTGCAACACTTGTCGGGATTGCGTTTGTGTTACCATCATTTTTAATGGTGCTTGGTATTGGCTATGCTTATATAATTTATGGAGGACTTCCGTGGATGCAGGCCGTCTTTTATGGGATTGGTGCTGCAGTAATTGGAATTATTTCGATTGGAAGCTATAAACTAACCGTGAAAAGTATTGGTAAGGATAAACTTCTTTGGATGATATGCATCGTTGTTGCCGCCGTTACATTTATAACCGAACAAGAAATCATTTGGATAATTCTTTTGGCAGGTGTTATTGTATGGTTTGTGAAAGTACCTCCAAAAATTTTCAAACTTCGGACAAATGTGACTGTACCGATATTATTGCTTGACTTTCTTCCCGTCCTCACGGAATCGAAACTTTGGCAAATCGGATGGTTCTTCACGAAAGCGGGTGCTTTTGTTTTTGGAAGCGGGCTTGCGATCGTTCCTTTTTTGTATGGAGGAGTAGTTAAAGAGTATCACTGGCTTAACGAACAACAATTTTTAGATGCTGTGGCTGTCGCAATGATCACACCCGGTCCGGTAGTGATCACGGTCGGCTTTATCGGGTATCTCGTTGCCGGAATCCCTGGAGCTTGCGTTGCTGCACTGGCCACGTTTTTACCGTGTTATCTTTTCACCGTTATTCCTGCACCTTATTTTAAAAAATATGGTAAACACCCTGCTATCAAGGCATTTGTAGATGGAGTTACTGCTGCGGCCATCGGTGCGATTGCAGGTGCTGTTTTAGTTCTAAGTAAAAGAACACTCACTGACATTCCGACTATTATTATTGCGTTAAGTACGATCGGTTTGCTCTTAAGATTTAAAAAAATACAAGAGCCTTACATTATTATCGTTGCCGCTTTAACGGGAATTTTAATAAAGCTATTTTTATGAATGCAAATAAAATACATCTCATTCCTATTGTTTACACTGTGCCTCGGAAATAGAAACGCGTTGGCTCAAAACAGCGAAGACGCCACTATTAATTTTGATAATGAAGTTGCAGGAAAGCTTCCAACAAGTTGGAAAGCCGTCTCTAGTACATGGGCAATCGCTGCCGATGGAACAAACAAAACGTTGAAGCAGACCGGAAAAAATAAACCTGACCAATCTAATATCTGCATTCAAAACAAATTGAGGTATCAAAACCTACAAATAGAAGCAAGGATCAAACCGGTTGAGGGAGGAAAAGAAAAAGGAGGTGGTTTGGTTTGGCGCTATCATGATGCAAAGAACTATTATGTTGCCCGAGTAAACCTCGTGGAGAATAATCTTAAAATATATAAAGTGACGAAGGGGGTTCGTAAGGAGATAAAATCGGTTAACGTGAAAATAAAAGCGAATGAGTGGCAAACACTGAAAGTGGCGATGATCGGTTACACAATGAATTGCTATCTAAATGACAAAAAGCTATTGAGTGCCACCGATACGACCCTGCCAAATGCCGGATCAGTTGGTTTCTGGTCACGAGCCGATGCCGTTTCTTTATTCGATGATTTAAAAATTAAAAATCTTCATTAATCCTAAAAAGGAAATTTTTTCTTGACCGATTGAAAGAAAATTCCGTTTGACCTTCAAACAATTTCGTAT
>DASYTA010000358.1:0-4511 GCA_036002745.1 Cyclobacteriaceae bacterium
CTCTTCCCGATAAAAATACGAGTGGCTTTAAGCAGGAAGGATTTCCGTTTATTCTCTACTGGCATAGATATCATCATCGAAGATTTTGAAAAGATATTTTGTGCCAACCCAAAACCAAAGTTTAAAGAGATTAAAAATTCAGCAAATGAATTTCTAAAGCGTGCCCAAAATATTGTCGATGGACTAATGCCGTTTTTTACTTATGAATCATTCAGGAACAAGTTCACCGATTCGTATGATGAACCTCAACAGTATGAAAAATCAACTCTTCTATTTGTATTTAATGAATTGTGTTATGAAATGAAATTAAGGGAACAGCTTGGAAATATCTCTATCTACAAACAAGCTATTAATTCAATTTTTGATTTTGCAAGCAAGAAGAATATGTACTTCGAGGAGATCACACCTTCTTTCCTTATTAAATATGAGAAATGGATGCGTGATCTAGGTAAGCAAACAAATTCAATTGGAATCAATACACGTACTATTCGTGCGATGTTTAACTATGCGAGAAAGAAGAAAAAGTATATTCCAATGGAGTGTTATCCTTTTGATAATTACGTGCCGCCCTATGAACGTAAACCAAAGGATTTCCTAACACCAAGCGAGATTCAATCACTCTATGAATATTCCTCCCAATCTCATGAAAGATTGGTGGCACGCGATTATTGGCTTGTCTGTTATTTCTGTAATGGAGCTTACCTCTCAGATATTGCCAATTTCAAATTCAAAAACATTCAGGGTGATTTCATTGTCTTCTATCGGGAGAAGACGAAAAATACTTTGCGAGAATATCGCCCCTATATCAAAATCTATTTAACGAAAGATTTGAAAGAGCTTATCAGCAGAATAGGAAATCAGAATAGGTCGCCAGAAAATTTCATTTTTCCTCTAAGGGAGTCGCGTCTTTCGCAAGAAGAAAATTGGAGTAAACTCCGTAGCCTTAACTCTAATATGAGTAAGCTCATTCGCAAGATTATGAAAGAACTAGGTATTGAAAAGAAAATCTCAATGCGAAAGAGTAGGCACTCGTTAGCGAATAGCCTTAAGAACAGTGGTGCAAGCACAGAGTTTATTCAGGAAACATTGGGGCACGCTGATAAGCAAACCACTGAAAATTATTTGTCAGAATTTGAAGACCATGTAAGGGCCTCTATTTTTGAAAAGGTAGTTTCTTTAAAAAAGCAAGCTTAGTGTCTTACACCATCTTTTTGAATTAAAACCATCTCAAATATTTCTAAATTATAGACTGAGACCTTAAGCATACTATCTCGGTATAGCTTCATTGGATTTTTAGATTTTATACAATCGAAATCCATAAGCATTCTAATCGTTCTAATCACGTGACCGTGAGTAAAAATTGTTACGAATCCGTATTCCATTGAATTCAATCTTTGGACGCAGCTATGAACTCTTTCGATAAATTGGTTAAACGATTCTACTCCAATTCCGTGAATAAAATCTGGATCGCATTTTTCCCAATATTCATTTACCATAGGTAGCCTTTCCTTTGAATTTGTATCTCGACATAGACTTGGTGAAAGAAAAGTAAATTCATGTAAAGGCCATGTTTCAACTTTCACCGCTGGAAATTTTTCTATCAATGGCATTGCTGTTTGAACTGTTCTCAGATATGATGTGACGATGATTAAATCCGGTGCATCATTAATTCTATTTGCCAATTCAAGTGACTGTGATTTGCCCTTTTCCGTTATGGAAATGACGGATGGATCAGAAGTACGATTACCTACATTTGATTCACTTTCAGCGTGTCTAATCAAAAATACTTTCATCGCTACTTTTAAATTCTATTTACGTTCATCAACAAACGATTTGATCTTCGGCAAGTAAACAGATATCGATTCAGGAAGCGGATTAAACAATTCAACTTTATTTCTTCCTGGCTCAATCAAAATTGCACTGCTGATTAAATTAGTTCGAGATATATAAATGCTGACCACATCAAAAAGCATAAACGTTGAATCAAGCAAATCAAGGCCGTCATAAAACCTTCTTCGAATGGTTTCTTCATCCACAAAATGACCGCCTTTTAAAACGCGATCATTAACCCGATCAATTGCAATTTCGGGCGTATCTAATATTATAAATACGAGCTCAATTAAAAACCCTGCCTTCTTAAACTCATCTACAGTTGTCAATACTTCAGAACTGTTATAATTGGTCTCAAAAGAAAATGAAGTACGAGATGAGATAGCTTCTTGCTTCCTTTCTTCAAAAAGTTCGCTCACAAATGCTTTTACCCCATTTTCAACACCAGGGTCGTATCCAAATCTTTTCCATGCTGAATAGAACTCTAAATCAAAATCAAACGATTTGATGCCGAGATCAAAAAGTATATCCAGGTTAGTGGTTGATTTTCCAGCACCGTTCGGTCCGGCTATTATGACAAGTTCTGGCGGTTCAATGACTATGCTCAAGCCTTAGTAGGTAAGGGCTTGGAAGGAGTTTTCTTTTTTTCGGACGAAATCGGTTTAATCTTCTTTACTGTTTCGTTCATTTTTTTCAGCCTGGCGTTATATTTTGAAACTGATTTCATATTCAAATATAATTATTCTAAGGATGCTATCTTCCAATCCGAACTCCAAAAATCGTCATTCAATACCGCCATAGTCTCCTGCCACGCTATTTCATGGGCACCTGCAACACCTAAAGTATCAGCATTGAGATCAAACTCTCGATCATACTTCTCCTTACAGTAAACTACCAATTCTTCCGGTGTTTCATCCTCTAATAGTTTTTGTTTCGTTTCAGGTGACAAGTCATTAAGCATTGATAACACAGTTTCGGTAAGTACCGGTAAAATACCGGCTTTATGCTTTTCGAAGTTTTCATTTCCTTTCGAGTCATCTCCTACAAACATGCTTGCACTTTCATCTTGCTGATACAGTTGAATGCTGTGACTATCTATAAATGAGTGTTTAACATCGATTCGATATTGCACATAATCAGTAATAAATTTTGGATCCTCATTATCGTGAACTTTGAATGATTTGATTTTCGTTACGTCAGGATTCTTTTCATCGGGTGACACGACTAAAAAGTAATCTCCTGAAAAGTCTGTGTTCAACGGGCCGATTCGGCCAAAATCAAATTTGTCTTTTATACCAACAGGAATGGGACTATTCCAACAAAATTTAAATAGATCATTGCTTTTCCTTTTTTTAAAATCGGGTTGCGACACAATCTTTGTTATTCCTTTTAAGAATGTTATCGGCCGAAACTCGTTTGGATAAGTACGTTCACGCAGGTTGGTCGATATTAAAACTTCATCGATTTTGCCGTCTTCCAAATTAAGCTCTTCAGGATTACAACGGCCTGAGTAAATTTCCATATCATCAAACTCTGAATCAAGTTTACCAAGGTGAAAGTCAATTTTAACTTCCTCCCCTTTCTCGGTTGTGTATACTTGCTCGGTTAAAAAGAGAAACTTAACATCAGTTGGTTCAAAAGGTTGATCGAATGATAGAAAAAGCTTTTCAGGAACGAATCCGGCATCGCCTAAACCTAATAAACATGAAATGAGGTAGTAATATTCTGCATTCGTAAATTTTTCTGGTCCTTGATCAAAGTTCAAAAAATCATCACTCATTAAAACAGATTTCATACTTAGATTTTGATATCAAATATAAGTATTTGAGGATAATTATCCTCAAATAGAACTAAGTGCTCAGGATAGCTTGCCTATGTGAAAAGGGATCTTAATAAAGCGCTAGGTAAAGTTCTTAAGGAATTGCGGGAAGAAAAGGGTATGAGCCAGCAAGAGCTCGGTGATTACTCAGACGTTGATAGATCCTTCATCTCTAGAATCGAAAGAGGAATTGGGACTCCATCAGTAGCTGTAGTATTTAAAATGTGTACACTATTGGAAGTTAAGCCAAGTGAATTTCTTTTGCGCGTTGAAAATCTGATGAGGTAGCTCGTCTGGAGTAATAAATCAACTTATTTTTTCATTTTCTCACATTCCAAAGAATAAATGCGTTCATTTATCCTCAAACTCTTCATTGGAAACATCTAATAGAATTTCGAATAAACTGTATTAAATTAAACCATGAAGTTAAGCTCTGACCAGTTTCAGCTCGCAGCCACTGATCTGTCCAATCATCTTAGCTGCGAACATCTGACTCAACTTGAACGTAAGGTTGCATTGGGAGAAATCAAGAGACCCAGCTATAGAGATCCATCACTTGATGTTTTGATCAAACGGGGTCAAGATCATGAGACTGCATATGTAAAATTTTTAACCAACAGACTGCAAACGGTAATTGATTTGAAGGGGCAACCTGTAGAGGCAAGTATCGACGCAATGAAAAAAGGAATAGAAATAATCGTGCAGCCACAACTTGAAGTTGGGATGTGGGGTGGTTATGTGGAGAATCCGGAGAAGTTGACCACCTAAATCCGGAGTAATCTGACCACTGGTTTCCGGAGCAAACTGACCACCGTTATCCGGAGTAAATTGACCACCTGTATCCGGAAGAAATTGACCACCG
>DASYTA010000359.1:0-6269 GCA_036002745.1 Cyclobacteriaceae bacterium
TTGCCAACTGGAAAGTAAAAATTGAAGAGCCATTGTCAACAAATTATAAAGGCATTGAAGTCTATAAGATGCAACAATGGACTCAGGGACCTGTGATGCTACAAGCGCTGAACATTTTAGAGAATTTTGATTTGAAAGGTATGGGCTTCAATTCATCGAAATACATTCACACTCTTTATCAAGCGATGAATCTTTCTTTTGCTGATCGCGATTTTTATTATGGTGACCCAGCATTCGCAACAGATCAACCGATGAAAGGGTTGCTCTCAAAAGAATATGCAAAAGAAAGAGCAAAGACAATTAACTGGGAAAGGAATGATTCAAAAGTTGGCCCTGGTGATCCTTATCCGTTCGAGGGAAAAGTAAACCCTTATCAAAATTACTTGAAGGAATGGAACCAGGCATTGAACTGGAATGTGACCACTCCACTTGATGAAAATTATTTAAATAAAGTGTGGACTGGAACAACATCAGTAGAAGCTGCTGATAAGGACGGTTGGGTAGTTTCCATCACACCTAGTGGTGGTTGGATCCCCGCGTGCATCGCAGGTAAAACAGGCGTAGGTATGAGTCAGCGCATGCAAAGTTTTGTTTGCGATCCAAAGCTTAATCCTTTCAATGTTGTGGCTCCTGGCAAACGTCCTCGTGTAACACTTACACCATCGCTTGCATTGAAAGATGGAAGACCATTTGTTTCTTTTGCTGTTCAGGGTGGTGATACACAAGACCAGAACTTATTGCAGTTCTTTCTTGATATGGTTGAGTTTGGAATGACTGTACAAGAGGCAACCGAAGCACCTAACATAAACACCTACCAATTTTATCTTTCACTTGGTGAAGGCGAAGATGGCCAGGATCGTAAACCTAAACCGGGTTATATCTTGATTAATTCAAACACACCGCCTTACGTTCAGAAAGAATTATTGAAGATGGGTTATCGTTTAAGTGTCGATGAAAGAACATCAGGTCCAATCAATGCCATTTATTTTGATTCGAAGCATGGAAGTTTCTGGGGTGGTTCTAGCAATCACGGAGAAGATTACGGGATTGGATGGTGAGGATATTGTAATAGACAGTAACAGTTGATAAAGATTAGCAGTGGCCGTTCGTGACTTCCGCGGAGTGCAAAATGGCTTTATCAAATATGTATTCCTTGCTGTTTCCTTAAATCCAACGGTATCCTGTGTATCGCAGCGGAAGATCCTACTTATCGGAACACATCATACAACGCCGAAAGACAGGTTAATAGAAATTATGCCTATTGCCTCCGCGCTAGAGGACTTTAGACCGGAAATATTCTGTGTAGAATACCCTATACCCACAGATACTGCTTCTGTAAAATATAAAGGAGGTGAGGATATTTTTCAAAGGAAGGAAGCCATGCAAAAGGAGTGGAAGATCCCTCGTGGGGATATGAACAAAAATATTGAGTCGTTGCAACAGTACTCACATCTCAATTCGGATATTCAAAAACAAATGGAACTTCAACAACTTTACTTCCTATCATCCGACGTTTGTAATGCTGATTATCAAGGATATTTGATCATGACTCAAACGGAAAGAAGTACGCAAAATGCAGATTGGATTCGTAAGAATTCACCGGGATTTAGAGTAATGAAAGAAATTTATGAAGCTAAACGTCATAGAAATGATGAATACTACAGCTTGGTTTTTCCGTTAGCGATTAAGTTGAATATCCAACACATTTATCCAATCGATGATCTAAGTACATGGAAAGACTACGAAAAATATTATGATAAACTTCAGGTTTTGGATACTGCCAACGAAGACAAGATAAAATTTCATAAGCACGCAGAATATTTTTATAAAAAGCTGAAGTCTTTGCCAAAGGATAGCAATCAATGGATTTTTTCGAATTCTCCGCAGACCATTCAAGATCTCTTATATGTCGAAGGATATAAAATCGATGACGACATTTCAAACAACGATATTAAAATGCTACAGTACTATTGGGTGAGCCGAAATCGAATTATAGCACAACACATAGCTGATGTGGCTCGTAACCATCCTCGTACCCGTCTAGTGGTTTTCTTTGGAGCTTCACACGTGGGTCCGGTGTTGGAAGAGTTAAAGAAACTAAATAATGACTATCAAGTTTTAACCTTATTGGATATAATGAAAAACTAAGTTAACCGAAAAAGAAGTACGATTCATACGAGTATTGATGAAAGAACTTCGGGCCCAATCAACGCCATCTATTTAATTCGAGGCATGGAAGTTTCTGGGGAGGTTCCAGCAATCATGGGGAATTTACGGGATTGGATGGTGAGAAATAAATTTATTCTTAGATTGAGTGATCAATCAACCCAAAGATGCTCTTATGAAAAAGCTACCTATCATTTTATTGAGTGCTCTATCGTTTTTGTTTTCCTGCCAGTCAAAAGAAAGTGTAGAAGAAGGGAAGGACAGCTTGGCATCGAATATTGATTCTACGATGAACTCTTCGAGCGATTTCTTTTCTTACGCCAACGGCAGATGGTTTAAAGAAAATCCAATTCCTGCCAGCGAGTCGAGCAACGGAATTTTTCGTCTTATTCAAGATACCATCAATGCGCAGGTTCGCCAGATTTGCGTCAAGTCGGCCGCATCTGTAAATGAAGTAGGCGGGGCGAAGCAAAAAATTGGAGACATGTATTTTTCAGGGATGGACACAGTGGCTATAGAACGCCAGGGACTGAACTCCCTTAAGGATGAGCTCATGAAAATACAAATTGTGAATGATAGGACGAGTCTTTTACAAGCGGCTGCCCGAGTTCATCGCATCTCCAGCGCACCGATGTTTGGCTTCTATGTAGGCCAAGACGACAAGATCAGTAATAAGAATGCAATATTTATATATCAGGGTGGACTTGGGCTCCCTGATCGTGACTACTATTTTGATACCGACTCACGCACGGTAAAAATCCGTGAGGAATATCAGAAATATCTGTCCAGTATGTTTGAGCTGATGGGGAAAAATCAAATCATAGCAACTAAGGCAGCTCGCTCAGTTTTTGAATTGGAAACACGCCTGGCAAAGTCAAGCAGAAAACTGGAGGCACTGCGTGACCCATTTAAGAATTATAACAAATTAGCTTTTACCAAACTTATAAAATCTTATCCATCAATTGACTTTAAAGCCTTTACGATAACAGCAGGTATCGCTGATCCTGACACAGTTATTGTTGGGCAACCCGAATTCCTTGCGGCGCTGGATAGAGAGATTAAGTCAACACCTCTTGAAGTTTGGAAAGATTACTTACGTTTTAATTTGGTGAGAAGACTTTCTCCCAGCCTGGATAGCAAAACCTACATGACTCATTTTAATTTCTACGCAGTTATGTTGCAAGGAACAAAACAACCGCGCGCCCGATGGAAAAGAGTGGTTGATCAAACCAACAATTCACTAGGCGATTTGGTGGGTCAGATTTATGTGACGGAGTATTTGCCAAAGGGAACGAAAGAAAAGCTTACCGAAATAGGAGACGCGATAAAGCAAGTTTGTGAGTCACGGATCAACAAATTAGAATGGATGAGTGCTGCAACTAAGGAACAAGCACAGAGGAAACTTAGTACGATGATTTTTAAAGTGGGCTACCCTGACCAATGGAAGGATATGAGTACTTTGAAAATCAATCGGGACTCCTATGTTCAGAATGTCATGAACTCCAACGAATGGCGATGGAATTATATGATCAGCAAATACGGTAAACCAGTGGATCGAACTGAATGGGGCATGCAACCTCAAACTTATAATGCTTACTACAACCCATCAAATAATGAAATTGTAGTTCCAGCCTGCAACATTATCGTCCCTGGTTATGAACGAAAAATGGCCGATGATGCAATTCTCTACTCTATCATTGGTGGCTCCACATTTGGACACGAGATAACACATGGCTTCGACGATCAAGGCAGCAAGTATGATGAAAACGGGAACCTTAAGAACTGGTGGACCATTGAAGACAGCATCAAATTTCATTCGAAAACAAATGCAATCGTACGACAGTATAATGGATACTTGGTTGTTGATAGTCTTCACATTAATGGCGATGCTACACAGGGAGAAAACATCGCCGATCTTGGAGGAGTAATGATGGGCTATGAGGCGTTTAAGAAAACAACTCAAGCCAAAGAAGGGAAGTCAATTTCAGGACTTACTCCCGATCATCGATTCTTTCTTGCTTGGGCTTTGGCTTGGATGGTTAATGTGCGACCCGAGGCGCTGGCAAATGAAGTAAAAACGGACGTTCATGCCCCGGCGAAGTTTCGTGTGATTGGCCCGCTTTCAAATATGCCTGAGTTTTATGAATTGTTCGGTGTTAAAGAGGGAGACTTTATGTATCGGGCTGATACTGCGAGGGTGCGAATTTGGTAAGCGCTAAATCAATACGCGCGCTCAACAGATCCAGAGCCGTAAACTTTTTTGTTGACTTCTTTGGTGTTGCCCTTGTGTTTAATAGTGCCGCTACCTAGCACGGTCGCTTCGAGTTTAGCGGTTACACTGATTTCGCAGGTACCTGCTCCACTTACTTTTACTTTGGCATTTTCTAATTCACAAGGAAAAGCATTTATGCTTCCACTTCCGCTGACAAAGATGTCATTGTTAGTAGCATATCCTTTTAAAGTGATGTTTCCATCACCACTAACCTCTGTCTTCACATTGTTGCCTTTAATGTCGAGGTCCATACCTCCACTACCTGAAACAGCCAGGCTTACGTAATCTGTAGCAATGGAGTTTTCAGAAATAATTTTTCCTCCGCTATTCACCTGAAGTTCGTTGATGTTCTTTACGCTCACCATCACTTTCATCACTGCTTTCAATTTGATGTCGTCAATTTTTGACCAGATGCTTTTGCTGCCGCTATCAGGCTTGCGTTCAACGTTGATCATCAATACTCCATTCTCTACAAAGATTTTTGTTAATGCAAAGATGTCAGGATCGGCTTCTACACTTACTTCTTGCTTGTTGGTTTGCTTTAAGTAGACCGTATAATTAGAATTCACATAGATACTCTTGAATTCAGGGAGTTCTAGGGTTTTCTTAGTGGGTTGCGCAAATGCGATGGAGGCGGCTGATAAAAGAAGGAGGGATAAAACGATAAGCGCTAGGATGAAATTGAGTTTTCTCATAGTTTATAAAGGGTTGAATTCCAGAAAATTGAACACCTTTAAGCATAAAGTAAGTTTAGATTCGACAGAATTGCAAGAGTTACGCCAAAAAGTTTAAACTGCAGTTAAGTTACTTACGTGGTTTTCGGAAGATGAGCCTAAAAATTAGGATAAAGGCAGCCAGGCCGATGCATAGCATGAGCAAGACTTGGGGGGTAACTAACTCGGCACCGTGCATGTATTTTAGAATCTTATTCGAGCCTGTAATTTAACATCATTCCTAGTATCTCCTGTGATTATTTCCCCACCTGATCCAATGGTAGTTCGATCAGTATATCGAGTATGCCCCCAACGAACCCATACATCTATTTTGTGGGTGAGTTTATATTGAAGTAAAAGATAGTTACGAATTCCTTTGCCATAGTAGGCCGGAAAGGCGAAGCTAAGCCAGGCATCACTTTCATAAGCATATAAGCGATTGTCATAGTCATCGGTATCAAATAAAGCGTACCTACCTGTTATGGAGACACGACCAACGGCATAGGTCACATCTTGAATTAAAGCCATGCCAGTCGTGACTTTGTTTGAGATCGAGTAACTGCTCAACTGTACCCGAGTGCGAAAACTCAATCTTTCATTGGCAGCATAATCGCAGTTGATCCAATAGTTTCTTTTAACACCCTGACTGGTCAAATATAAATTATTGGCAACACCCGTATTTCGTTGCTTAGATTCTTCTCGCATTTGCAGAAATATCGATACGGTTTTAGACGGATGAAAATTAAAACGGACCAACCACTCACTTCCATCCGATGGAGAATAGCTTCTGTACTTAAGCCATGGAAATGAAAACAAATCAAAATATCCGGCCATCGAATATTTCTTATTGAAAGAATATTTCCATCCCCAATATATCCCGGTTTCATTTTGTGGAATGGAGTTTTCAGCAATAGCATTGCTGTAAAAGCTGTAAAAGTTTTTGTCAAACTTTCTGTAGACAAGAGATACATCGAGTTGAGGTGTAAGACTTGTTAAAATTCCTGCTACTACTGATTTGCCGTGGTTTACAGTCTGACTGAATTCACTAAAGAACGAGGTATTGCTGAAACTATAATTTAAGTAAGCTCCTGCATTGGTATTGGAAGTGCCATTAAACA
>DASYTA010000360.1:0-2021 GCA_036002745.1 Cyclobacteriaceae bacterium
CAATGTATAATCGATCGTAATTGAAAACTCTCTTTAAAATATCCAGGACCTTTTTCATTCGCTTATTCCATTTTTTCACACCTGTCTTTTTTAAAGCGTTATCGCCTATGTAATCATCATAGGTTTTGTTTTTTGCGATGGGATGATGTGCCAGTTCGAGATGAGGCAGCAAATGTCCGTCTAATAATACGGCGGTACCAAAGCCAGTACCAAGAGTAATTAACATCTCCAACCCTTTTTCGCTGACAACGCCTAACCCTTGCATATCGGCATCATTTGCCATACGGACGGGTTTGTTTAAGGCATCGGTGAGCAGTCTATTTAGGTTTACATTATTCCATAAATCAGTATCTAAATTAGGGGCAGTCTGAACTATCCCTTTTTTTATATAGCCTGGAAAACCGACGGATATCTTATCATAATCTTGAAAGTCCATGACAAGATATTGTATCGCTTCCAAAACTTTCTGAGGTGTAGCAGGGTTCGGAGTCTTTACCTTTTGGTAGTCTTGTAATAGTTCACCTTCCTGGTTTAAAACCGTTGCTTTGATAAATGAACCTCCAATATCAATGGTCATGATGTTTTCGAGAAGTGAAATATTTTTCATTTCTATTTTTTTTAGTTGGAAGGTTGACTGTTTTCCAACTTCTTATTTAATGTTCCAGAATTGATCTTCATACAAGTCCGGTAATGATGAACGATGTTGCTGTATCAGCTTACCAATTTTTTCCAATTGCTCTTCGCTTAGTTTTCTTTCCAAATGGGGGAATAACTCTCTTTCTTCATATCGCACGTGCTCATCCACCATGTCAGCTATTTTCGCCAAAGTTTTTCGCTCCTTATTTTGTGGATAAGTTGACAAGTGTTCAATCTGTTGTCTGATGGATTTATGTTCATTTATGGCTCTTTGAACGTGCCTATCCGTAATTGGAGCAAAAAGGATCTTCTCTTCTTCCCGGAAATGTGGTTGCAAATGTTGTTGCCAGAAGTATTGCACGTATTTTCTGATACGTTCACCAGGCACATTCGTTTTTAATCCTTGCCTGATTTTCCAACAGAAAAGCAAGCTGAAGTGATGCTCACGGGAAAGTCTTTTGATATGTTCGCTTCGAGTGATGGGCTTTTTTAGCATAACCATTATTTTTTTTCATTTTGTGCTTGCGAAAGCATTTTCGTCAAACTCCTCATCCTGGCTAGTGCCTTTGGAAACAGAATATTATTTTCGAGATGAACATGCATTAACAAATCATCTTGAAATTCTTTCATTTTTTCAAATAAGAATTTGTAAGAGTGACAAGCATCTTCCGGTAACGTATAACCATTGGTGAGGTCGTGGAACAGTTCGATATTTTTAACTGATGCCTGATGTCCTTTACCTATCAAGCTTACCCATTCCTTTATCAGGCCGAACATTGTATGTTCGGATTTTCCTGAGTGGCCTTTATTTTTTATCAAGAGCCTTATGTTTGGAAAAAGTATTTGTTCTTCTTTTACCATAGAATTGAGCAAATCATGGAGCAACAGAAACATTGTTGTAGTTAATTGTGTCAACTCCGGATGATTTTTGCCGTGATGATGTGCAACTTTTTGTGCGAGGGCATAAATAATGACGGCATTCTCTTTGGCGTATTGATGATGGGTGCTGATGATATAATCGATCATGGAATCAAGCTTCCATCTGTTAAATTCCTGGGAAGAGGGCGGTCTTTTAGAAAAAACCCGCTTCAAAGGCGTAGTTGCCCCAGCTCTCACGATGGCCTCCCTCGGACTTTTATCATCGATGCAGGAAAAATCAATACCCATGCTAAATGCCTTGGGTTCAGCATAATCTTTAGCAACTCTCGCACCAACGCTTTCAGTTAATTGTATTGTACTCATAAAATAATATT
Organism: Cyclobacteriaceae bacterium; assembly: GCA_036002745.1. Taxonomy (GTDB): domain Bacteria; phylum Bacteroidota; class Bacteroidia; order Cytophagales; family Cyclobacteriaceae; genus ELB16-189. The sequence continues at coordinate 1,890 of DASYTA010000360.1, forward strand.
TTTGATCTTACTCTTTGTTTGAGGTCAACTGGTCATGGTTGAAGACCCCCATTAAGCTATTTTCTTCACATCAGTATTTAATAGTTTCGTGAGAATAGTTTCCCAATTGTTCGCTTTTTGTTCCAGTTCCAA
>DASYTA010000361.1:0-1978 GCA_036002745.1 Cyclobacteriaceae bacterium
GTAAGCTTGAATTAGAAAAGCGTAATCTTCCAAAAATCCTTCCGTCGTTGAATGCTTATTCTTAAAAGCGCGATAAACCCTTCCAATGTTGATGAGATTATTTTCTATAAAAGAAATATTGTCCAATGCCAATTCAAGAAACATTCTATCGCCAAAAGCTTTGTAACAATCCGTAAGTCCTTGGATTGTTATTGCATTCCATCCGGTGAGAATTTTGTCATCCAGCATTGGACGGATCTTCTTTTCGCGATAGGCAAAGAGCCTTTTCTTCGCCTCAATCATTTTCTCATCCAACGATTCGTCAATTTCCTGAATCAGGATATTCAAACCGTGCTCCCAGTTTCCCTCACTCGTACAATGAAAATAGTCAGCAACCGATTCGAGTTCAGCACCGAGCGCTTCTTCCAGTTCGGTCCAAGTCCACGTATAAAATTTTCCTTCAACACCTTCGCTATCTGCATCCAAGGCTGAATAAAATCCTCCGCCAGAGCTTGTCATCTCGCGCTTCAACCAACCGACTGTTTCATAAACAACGAACTTGAAAAAATTATCGTTAGTTATCGAATACGCTTCTGCGTAAAGACTTAATAATTGAGCATTATCATACAGCATCTTTTCGAAATGAGGAGCAAACCATTCACTATCCACCGAGTAACGAGAAAATCCTCCACCCAATTGATCGTAAAGCCCAGCTCTGGTCATTTGTTTCAACGTTAGCAACACCATTTCTAACGCTACTTTATTTTTTGTAGAAAAGTGATAACGTAGCAACCATAGCCACACCGGGGGCATTACAAACTTTGGCGCTTTTTCTATTCCTCCCCACTTGTTGTCAAATTTTGATTTCAGAATATCAAATTGCTGATCGAGTTTAGTCTTTTCAAAAATCTCTGAACTCTCATCTTTCGCAAATCGATCAAGATCACTTCGCTGTAAGTGATTGGCGAGATCATCAGCCGATTGATTGATCTCATCACGTTTCACTTCAAAAGTTTTTGCTATTTGAATAAGTAAGCGAGCCCAATTCTGTGGAGGGAAATAAGTACCTCCATAAAATGGTTTCTGATTAGGAGTAAGAAAAACATTAAGAGGCCAGCCACCATTCATCCCCATTGCCTGCACCGCTTCCATATAAATGTGATCGATGTCGGGTCGCTCCTCACGATCCACTTTGATACAAACAAAACTTTCGTTCATCACTTTTGCGATCTCGTTATTCTCAAACGACTCACGCTCCATCACATGACACCAGTGACAAGACGAATAACCAATACTCACCAAAATTGGCTTATCACTTTTTTTTGCTTCCCCTAATGCTTCGTTTCCCCACTCCTGCCAATTCACTGGATTGTGCGCGTGCTGTAATAAATAGGGAGATGTGGAGTGAATGAGCTTGTTGGACATTTCTAAATTATGAATTAGGAATTACGAGATACGATTTTACACTTTGAATTTCTTTGGAAACATCAACAACCGATCGAATGTTTTCCAATTTCATTAAAAGTGCTTTCAAAAATTTCTGATGATTTTCTGAGTGACCATTGAATGCTTTGTGGTTCAGGTCTTTTTTTATTCCGCCCCATTCTAAAACAAACTTTTTGACTGATTCATCAAAGTAAGAATTCAAAAATTTATCCCAGATGTATTCAATAGCTTCATCCGTTGGGTGAATTCGGTCGGTTTTGTAAAAACGATAATCTCGCAAGTCATCTAACAAGATTTCGTAAGCCGGGAAATACTCAACATCAGAAAATTGGTTGACAATAGAATGGCAGCAGAGTCGCAAAATAGATTTACTAACGGCATTCAACTCCAAAGTATCTTTCAAATGCCTCACCGGGCTTACGGTCAAAATTAATTTGCAACTCGGATTGATCGATTTAAGTTTAGAATAAAAATTCTGAAATGACTCCATGATCTCAGCTTCAGTTAAAAGTGATTTAGTGAAATTGAATGAGGAGACTTTGTGGCAGTTGGC
>DASYTA010000362.1:0-7239 GCA_036002745.1 Cyclobacteriaceae bacterium
CACGAAAGCTCTTACGTAGCGCAAGCGCAGCAGCATACCCAAAGCCAGCAAAAGACCGAAATCTCCCATTATTTTAATGTTGCCAGTCTCCGGCACAAATAAGAATTTGAATTTTGAAATCTGGCAAACCAAAGCCAACAGCAATGCAGCGACTAGGGTTTGTGTAAATCCTGTTCGCCGATACAGTTTAAGATTCATGAGACTAATTTAAATATTTCAAATACGAAGTGCAACTCTCTTTGGTAGATCCTTCTATTGGTAATTTTGTATCCAATGCTGGTGATTCTTTACCGATTGATACTCGACTGCATTTATCTTATATATTTATGATACTTTGTTCGTGCAACGTAATAGATACTACAAACGTCAAAGCTTAAATACAATCCTATGTCATTCAAAACAATTCTTATCGTCTTATGCCTTTGTTTTAGTTCGCTACATGCACAAAACACTTCGCCCAAGTACGGCGACAACCCAGCGGCTGGTGGCTTCTACAATCACGATGGCGTAAAAGTTTATTACGAAATCTATGGTCAAGGCAAGCCCATGGTGATATTGCATGGCAATGGCGGCTCGATCGGTGGCCGCGCCAATTTAATTCCTGACTTTGCTTCGCACTACAAAGTGATAGCGTTGGATAACCGTTGTCACGGCAAGAGCGATTGCCCTAAAGGCTATCTCACCTACGAACAAATGGCATCGGATGTAAATGCAGTATTAAATCACCTGAAGATAGACTCCGCCTACATTTGGGGTCATAGCGATGGCGGCATCATTGGTTTGCTCGTAGCGATTCATTATCCGAAGAAAGTGAAAAAACTTTTGGCCTCCGGCCCCAACCTGCGCCCCGACAGCACCGCAGTAGATCCGGCCGTATTCCCTTTGATGGACAAAATGTGGCCGATGGTAAAGAACGACACGATCCAAAGCAAGCAGTTCAGATTGTTGGTGGAACAACCTCACATTAAAATAGCTGATGTAAAAAAAATTAAAGCCGATGTCATGATCATGGGAGGCGACCGCGATGTTATTCGAAATGAGCACCTGTTAGAGATGCATAAGAATATTCCTCGTTCTCTACTTTGCATTTTACCAGGCACTACTCACTTTGTAGCAACAGATCGCCAGAAATGGTTTATGGAAATCCTCTACGATTTTTTTGACAACCCACAACGCAGAGCTACTACTGTTGAATTGATGATGCAGCAAATGAAGTAACTACAAGAAATTAATTTTAATTGTGCCGGTCAGGTCTTACGACCTGACTTAGAAAAAATAGACGTCAGGTTGTAAAACCTGAGGTTCACAGAAGATCGATCTGGCAAAGAATTATTTTCCTGCGTTTTTCTGTGGCTGATTTGGTGAGAGGATTTCTCTATAACTTTGCCAGCCTTCAGACGTTTTGCGAGCAACTACAAAAAAAGTAGACGTTTCTATAGTCGCAACTTTACTTCCCGGAGGTGTATATTTCAATGAGTCGACCCCGAAAACATATACCCATGTCGGGCTCATCACCTGGATATCAAGCACGTTCAATTTCATCGTAGCACCCGTTGGTGGTGGTGGCATGCTCGTGAGCATTGATACGATCGCGTCTCGACCATGAACCGGTGGATTGCCAGCAATTACAAGGATACCATCCTTCGCCCAGGTTGCTGAGAGCATTTTGCCATCATTGAGATCATGTGACTTTTGTACAACTCTTCCTAAACTATCGATGGATGCTTTGATAGCAGCTGTATCAATCGCAACTGTCAAAGGTTTTTGTTGCTCACGTGACTGACACGATAAAATAATTTCCATGCAACTCAAAAGAGTAGCGAATACAAAAATTTGTCTCATGGTTTATGGGGATTAAGGTGTGAAAGACTGAAATCAAATTAGACTTTTCTTAACTAATTACAAAACCTGAGTTAACTTTCGTTAATCGCCAAAATTTAAACAACTATGGAAACACCGGAAGATGATTCAAAAAAACCTCTCCGTCATAGATTACGACATTACTTATATGAATTCTTAATGCTCTTTCTTGCTGTGTTCTGCGGGTTCTTAGCCGAGAATCAACGCGAACATATGGCAGAACGCGAGATGGAGAAGGAGTACATGAACACGATGCTGGAAGATCTTAAAGCTGACGGTCCACTGCTCGACTCAATAATGGGATATTGGAATGAAGTTAACAGAAATATTGACTCCGTTACAGATGCTATCTCATTTCCCCTAACTAAAACAGATTTACCAAAAGTTTACAGCCATGTCATTGAGGCCACGAATTACTGGAGTTTTAAATATAACGACAGGACAGTTGCTCAACTCAAAAATTCTGGAGGCTTTCTGGTGATTCGCAACAAAGAAGTCACGAATAAAATAATTGCCTATGATCAATTTAATCGTACTGCTATTGAGGGTATTGATACACAACACAATAAATTTTATGAAAATGCAACAGCATCAAGAAGCAAGGCTTTGTCGGAAGAAATCATTACTGCGATATACAATCGGTATGGTTTTAAATCCCCGCCTCCTTCAGCTCATCATTGGGTCGACAGTTTGATCAGTATCAATCGGGTATTAACAGCTGAACAGAATCAATCCAACGTTTTGTTTGAATTTAAAAACGCTCTTATTGCACTTAAGAGAGATTATACTATCAACGTAACTTATGGATATGAACAATTGAAGCTAAAGAACAATGAATTGATAAAACTGATACAGGAAAATTATCCGTCTGAATAATGAAATAACCATCGCCTATGAAAGGCTGGGCCGGCGTTCGGAGAATTTAGATTATTGATTCAATCAATAACAATGGCTAAATTCAAAACTAAAAGTAATTCATTGAGAAAATTAATATTCGGCATCAACCTTACCCTTGATGGCTGCTGCGACCACACCAAGGGGATTGCTAACGAAGAGGTGCATGATTATTTTACACAACTGCTGCATGAAGTTGACACACTCGTGTATGGACGCATAACGTATCAATTGATGGTTCCTTTTTGGCCTGACATTGCCAAGAGCAATTCGAGCACCAACAAAGCAATGAATCATTTTGCTCACGCCTTTAATTCCGTTGGCAAAATTGTTGTTTTCTCAAAGACACTTGACCGCGCTGAAGAAAAAAATACGAAAATCGTTAGCACAGGTCTTCAAAAAGAAATATTAAAACTTAAACAAGAGCCAGGTAAAAATATTTTAGTTGGTGGTGTAGATATTCCCACACAACTGATACAACTTGGTTTGGTTGATGAATATCGTTTTGTTGTTCAGCCAATTCTTGCAGGACAAGGAAGAAGGTTGCTAGACGGGATTGATCTGCAAAAGAAATTAAAATTGAAACTTGTTGAGTCTAAAATTTTTAAATCCGGATGTGCGGCGCTTCGCTATGTGAAAAGTTAATAGCTTTCTTTAATTCATCTTTTTTCTCCTCCCCCAATCACCAGACCGAATCTCAAGCTAAGATAACTCCGGTCATTGGTTTCTGTAGTTGGAAATGAATGTGGAGGATATTTTAATACTTCAAAATCATTAATAGAATTATAATCCACGCAAAAAGTAAAATGACCAGTATCAAAACCCGCTCGGGGAAAAAATCCAAAACTTGGATCATCGGCCTTGGTATAATTTGATGGAGAACAACGGTAACTCGCGCATCCCAAACCAACAAAAAATCGCGCGTCTTCGAATGGGAAATAATATTGAATCACACCACCTTGGGAAGACATTGGATAAGTCTCGGTAGATGAAAGAAAAAAAGTTCCTCCTTCAGATCTGTATCCGATAGAAATTTTGTCGGTGATTCTGACGGAAGGCTCAAAGTAAGCGATAAAGCCTTTTGTAACTCCCAAACCAAATCCAGCCCTTAGTCGCTTGTATCTTTGAGACATCGTTTCAAAAAAGCATAACAATAGCAAAAAAAGAATTACAAACTTATTCACTAGGAATCGATTTAAAAGTTAATGTAAATAACGATCCTCTGTAACCGAGCTTTGATTGAAAATTTGACAACGCAATTTGATGTTCGCCCTTAACCTATGACAGAATCAGTCTACTCAATCTTCAATCTACAAAGTTTCCAACTTTGTCAACAAATGCTAACTTGTTATCAGTAAACTATGGACTACACTCCTATCCTCAAATTCATTCACCAAAAAGGTGGCATGGGCAATGTAATGGAAGCCCTCGGCTGGGACAGTTCACGGTTTGAAGAAGGTTCGCGTATTGCCCTTGAACTGGATAACCTCAACTACGCGAAAATGCTCTACTCCAACTTCAACAAGAACCTGGTGGTGATTGAACTTACGCTTGTAGGCGTAGCACAAGCAGCCAAGAATTGATGGACGAGTTATTTCACTTCTTACAATAAGCCTCTGAAGTTTCTACTGAATATTTAGCATCAAGATCAACATCGTTAAAGCTGTTCTTACCGCTCCACGAAAATATTTTTTCAAAGAGCGGAAGGAGTTTACTGTCCTTTATCTTCTCATAGAAATACACTTCGTGCTCTTTTTCTTTGATGCCCATCTCATACAAAATATGATCGTGCTCCTTGATGCCCAACTCATGAAAGAAATGCATCATCCGAAAATACTCACACACATTGCCGCTCTCTAATCTTCCTGCAAAATAGAAAGGCATGAACCAACCGATCACATAGCACGCAGTGGAAATTGTTTTACCAATAACATGAAATCTGAATTCGTAATAACGTGAGATGGAAATACCATATTGATTCATAATTTTCAACACCTCTTTCCGGTGGTTCCACTCGTCGATCTCGATTTGATGAATAGCGGCTTTCTCTTCTTTGTTCTTCACAGACCCAGCATGACCTTGATAAGCAAAGGCTGCGGCTTTTTCTGCTGAGTAAGCCATTTGTAGTAAGTCAACAAGTTGAGGATGGTTGAGCTTCATAGGATTTGATTATTACTTCTTTCCCAACGCATTAAACAAGTCGCTATATTTTTTGATCACTTTTTGTGTTGATGTGTCCTTGTCGTACACCGAATACCATCCTTGTGGTTCGTGTGGCGGATCGCCAATAAAATTATCGCCTGCCTTCCACATGCCTTCGGCTACACGCGGTCGTCCCTCGCCGGCCCATGCCCAGAAATTTACTCCCGCCACCGGGTTATGCTCGGTTGCTGCACGCTGATAAACCGCTCCAAAAATTCTGTCGTAATACTCATCTCTTACCTTAGTGGTTGATGAAGGTTCATGACTATTGCCATCACGTGAGATGCCAAACTCTTCCAATACCATTGGCTTATTGATCTTTTGCGAAATCGCCACATGTTCATTTAAATAATTCTGTGCGTAATCAATACTCACAGGAAGTGTAGAGTCGGCTTTGGCAGGATTGTAAATATTCCAGTTCTGCACCCAGATGTGAATGGTTTGATAATCGATGCTCGCCAGTACATGATCTTTTTCCGGATCGGTGCCGGAGTAAGACGAAGAAGTTTTTCCTTCGCTGCCGGTAGTTACTAAATGATTTGGATCGAGTTGCTTGATTAATGCAGAAGTAGCTCCAATCCACTTGCTATACGCTTCCACATTATTCACACCACGTGGTTCGTTACCCAACTCCCACGCCATGATGGTCGGGTCATTTTTATACTCAAGATTGATATATGTGTTTTTGCGAGCTACAATTTCTTTGATGTGGTTGTTGAACAACTCGACTGCTTTTTCACTTGAATAAAACTTCGCAGCGAATTTCTGATACACATCCCAATTGCCACCGGGATGAGGAGGTGGATAAGGAATTGAATCGGCAACACCAGCCCACACCATATATTGCCCCATGCCACCTGACCAATTCCAAAAATTATTGAGGCACATGATCGCATACATGTCGCGCTTCTTCATTTCACTTAATAAAAAATCCAGTCCATCAAACACTTCTTCATTGTAAACCCCGGCGGCAGTTTGCAAAGCCGGCACCATGCGATAAGGTTCTTTGTCAGGTCCTTCGCTACCGGCCACCACGCGTAAATTATTTACTCCCAATTCTTTTAGCCGATCAAGTTCACGCAGCAATCGCTCGCGATCTCCACCGGCATCTTTCGAGCCTAGATTCAATCCATACCAAAAATTAGTACCCATAAAATAATAAGGCTTGTCGCCAATCATGAATTGCGTTCCTTTTACTTTAACAAAATGAGTTTCATTTTTGCAGCCAGTTACGAATACTACTGCTACCAGAAGAATGAGATAAAAATATTTTTTCATTGCAAATGTGATTTTCGAATTTTGTGTATAATATGGAGGCAAAAAGTTACGAATTCAATTCGTATAATAAAGAGTTTATCTTTTTCAATCTGAGGCAAATTGTTGGCCAAGCAACCGGTGAGTGATAACAATGAGCATTAGAAAGAAATCCGAGTAAACTCCTTTTCAAGAATTATAGCAAAAAAATATCCATGAAAAAAGAAATTGATTATGCTCTTCATCCAATTGGCTTTGTTGAATCTTCGATTGTCAATCGAGAGGATGCACCAAGTCAAGGCAACGAGGGTGCACCCGATGCGTGGATAACATTCAATAAAAATGTTGCCGAAGGACTAGATGGTATTCACCTTGGCGAAGAAATTATTGTTCTCACTTGGTTTCATCAATCGAAACGCGATGTACTTAAACTTCATCCGCGTTGGGACAAAAGAAATCCACTCACGGGAGTATTTGCCACGCGCTCACCCGACCGCCCCAACCCAATAGGATTACACCAAGTCAAAGTATTACAGATCGAAAATAACAGAATAAAAGTTGCTTCCCTTGAGGCTATTGATGGAACGCCAGTTATTGATGTTAAACCAGTATTAAACTAAGCGATCAACTTTTTACAAATTCGTTTTGCAAACGAAGGTCCTTCGTAAATAAACCCGGTGTAAACTTGAACCAAGTCAGCGCCTGCCTTTATTTTTTCAATGGCATCATCAGGTGACATGATTCCGCCTACTCCAATGATTGGATAATTCTTTCCAAGTTTTGATCGCAAGTAAGAAATAACCTCAGTCGATTTTTTTGAAAGCGGTTTTCCACTAAGGCCTCCATTACCAATTTTTGAAACTGATTCAGTTGGAGTAACGAGACCATCGCGCGAGATAGTGGTGTTGGTAGCGATCACACCATCCGTTTTTGTTGACACCAATATTTCAACAATATCATCCAATTGAGATGGAGTGAGATCAGGAGCAATCTTCAATAGAACTGGTTTAGGTTTCTCTTTTTGTGAGC
>DASYTA010000363.1:0-3475 GCA_036002745.1 Cyclobacteriaceae bacterium
GAGTGGGAGTATAGAATTTCAACCTCCATCTAAATATTATCAGGATAAACTTTACAAGAATGATGGGAGAGGAAATTTTGTGCTCGATGCGCAAGCGTTGCCGCCCATAAGTGCAAGTGGTTCATGCGTACGTGCAGCTGATTTTGATGGTGATAACGATCTCGATCTATTTGTAGGAGGTAGAGTTGTGCCAGGCAGTTACCCTATGGCTGCTGAGAGTTATTTGTTAAAGAATGAGAAAGGAAAATTTACTAATGTGACTGCGTCCAATTGTCCAGACCTGGTCAACTTGGGAATGGTAACAGATGCCTTATTTACTGACTTTGATAATGACAATAATATCGACTTAGTTGTGGTGGGCGAATTTATGCACATCACTTTTTTCAAAAATAGTGCGGGTAAGTTTTCGAAGGTGTCAGATACAGGATTGGAAGAATTTTCTGGCTGGTGGAATAGTGTAGTAGCAGGCGATTTTGATAATGATGGTGATATTGATTATGTAGCGGGTAATCTAGGACTCAACAATGGTTATCAAGCAAACAAAGAGTTTCCAATAAGTGTTTACGCCAATGACTTTGATAAGAACGGAAGTGTCGATGCGATACTAGCGTGCTATATAAAAGAGTCATTGAAGAATGATGAAAAGAAACTTTACCCTGTACATTTTTGGGATGAGATTAATTCGCAAAGCCCTCGCTTCAGGCAGCAATTCAACAGGTATAAACACTACGGAAAGGCACCTTTGAATGGCTTGCTCACTCCGGAAGAAGTGAAAGGTGCCTATACACTTCAGGCCAATCATTTTGAGACAAGTTATATTGAGAACCTGGGCAATGGTAAGTTTAAATTGACGGCTTTACCGCAATTAGTTCAAGTTTCTCCAGTAAATGGAATGATCACCGATGATGTGAATGGAGATGGCAATTTAGATGTGATCATGGTGGGAAATGATTTTGGCAATGAAGTTTTTTTCGGTCGCTACGATGCTTTTACTGGATTGGTCTTGCTTGGCAATTGCAAAGGTTCATTTGAAATTGTGCCATCGGCCAAGAGTGGTTTCCTTGTTAATGGTGATGCTAAAGGTTTTGCAAGACTTTCAGGTGTGAAAGGTGATGTATACATCGCAACACAAAATCGTGATAGCGTTAAAGTTTTTGAGAAAACAATTGAAAATAATAAGGCAACCGAATTTCAGCCTGCTCCCCTTGATACTTGGGCAGAGTTGACCTACAAGGATGGAAAGAAGAGTCGCGTAGAATTTTATTATGGTGCTGGATACCTTTCTCAGTCCACACGAAGATTCAGAGTTCCAAAAGATGCGAAAGATATTTCTGTGCATAATGCACACGGTGAATCAAGAAAGATAAGTCCTGGAATTTAAGTTCTTGATTCGATAAAAGGTCACACAAACCGTGTTGATAGACAGAACTTCCGAATTCATCGACGACATCCCTAACAGGTGGTAGTATTTCTTTACTTCTTGTAATGTTTTCATGAGTTGTTCGTCGTGAGATTAAATTTATTTTAATTAGGGTCGGCTTTTTCTATTAACGGTGCATAAACTTTGTAAATAATAAACTACATTTTGAACTTCATTTTTTAAAGAGGAAATGTGCTCATGTCTCGATCAAGCGTAAGAATAGAACTAGCCGTACTCAATCTTTTTTTCACTCTTCTGCCAATTGGGGTTTTTTCTCAATCGAAGGCTGACACAGCTTTTATAGCTGCATCTATTGCCAACGCTAAAAAGGTGTATGAAGGATTTATTCAAGGAAATGCTCATCTGTACAATGGCACAGAGCATAAAGCTTACCAGTCGTTAAACGAAGAACATCCATATTTTATCATGGATGATTGGGCGATAGGTTCAATTGTGTATGATAATGAGTTGAATGAAAACATAGCTACAATGTATGACCTTTGGCATGATAAAGTGGTGATCGAGCATTTTTCAAGCAAGAGCAAGATCGAGCTAATTTCAAAAAAGGTTTCTGAATTCAAGTTGCATGACCACACTTTCGTTGCTCTAAAACCTGATAGCGCAAAGCAAATTCAAGAAGGATTTTATGATCAATTGTACAAAGGAAAAATTAGTGTCTATGCAAGACGTACAAAACAATATGAAGAGAGAATTCAGTCAAACGTTCTTGTTCGTTCCTTCGCTGAAAAAAACAAATATTTTCTTTTAAAGGATGGTAAATATTTGCCTGTTAATAGTAAGGCTGCTGCTTTAGATGCACTTCATGACAAAAGAAAAATATTGAAACAGCAATTAAGCAAGTCGCGAATTAAATATAAGAAAGAAAAAGAAAAATGGTTAGTTACGCTGGCCGGATATTACGACACATTAAAGGACTAATTATGCGCTCAATCTGGCTACACAGTTTATTCTTCTTTATCCTTATCAGTAGTACTGCCCTAGCGCAACAGCGTAATATTGTCAACGGAAATTTTTCGAACATGACTTTTACGAAGTTCGTGGATGCTATTGAATCGCAAACGAATTACCATTTTTACTTCGATCCGTTATACACAGACAGCTTAACGATTAATATTATAGTTGAGAATAAAACAGTCAATCGCGTTTTAGATGCCGCATTTTCCGGGACCAACTTTCACTATGCTATTGATCAATACAACAATATTTTCATTACTCATGTTCGCGAAATTTTGACGCGACTGCCTTCTGGTTTTTCTGGAATAGACAGCACTGGTTCAAAGGAAGTGCCAAAATTTGATTATTCAGCTTATGAAAAAAGAGAATTACAGAGCAGGCAAGCTGAGAGTAAGATTTATGTAATTGGGATAAAATCAGCTAACCTTCAGGGAAGGGCTAATGTTTCAGGTATTATACGCGACATAAGATCGGGCGAACCAATAATAGGTGCAACTATTTCGACAGCCTCTGGATCGGGTGTAATTTCTGATCAACTGGGCAATTATTTTATTAATCTCCCGAAAGGGAAGAATGAATTAAAAATACAGAGTGTTGGGATGAAGAAGACAACTCGCCAGATCATGCTGTACTCTGATGGAAAATTGAATATTGAACTGGAGGAGACCATAACTTCTCTAAAGGAAGTTGTTATTGAATCTGATAGAGATAAGAATGTGACAGGTTTGCAAATGGGCGTGCAGAAATTGGATATTAAAACGATGAAGACCATGCCTTCTGTGTTGGGTGAAACCGATATTATGAAAGTAATATTAACATTGCCCGGTGTTCAAACAGTAGGTGAGGGAACTATTGGTATGAATGTGCGAGGAGGTGCTACCAACCAAAACCTGATATTATTTAACAATGCTACGGTTTACAACCCATCTCATCTTTTTGGTTTCTTTTCAACTTTCAATCCTGATGTTTTAAAAAGTGTAGAACTTTATAAGAGTGGTATTACTGCAGATTATGGCGGCCGACTTTCATCGGTGCTGGATGTTACATCACGTGAAGGAAACCTTAAAAAATTCTCTGCCT
>DASYTA010000364.1:0-7121 GCA_036002745.1 Cyclobacteriaceae bacterium
TTCAAGAAATCGGTTACAGAAAAAGATCCAAGAGAAAAGGGACTCCGAAAGATTCTAAATTTTGGCCACACGATCGGTCATGCTTTGGAAAGCTACTTTCTAGCCGAAGGCAACCGCATTTTTCATGGAGAAGCCATTGCCATGGGTATGATCATGGAATCTTTTATAGCGTGTGAGAAAAAAATGATTACTAAGGCTGAATTGGATGAAATTTCAGACTATTTAATTCAAATCTTTGAAAAACAGGAAATGCCTTGGGGTGATTCTGCGCTTATCCAATTAACAAAACAGGACAAGAAAAATAAGGGCAATGAGATTTTAATGGCTTTGCCTGAAGGAATAGGCAAAGCGAAATGGGATACAGTTGTTAGCGAAGATGAGTTAGAGAAATCATTTGATTATTACCGATCGCTCTAAACGTAATGAACGTCTTGATCTTCAGTGTCCTCCTCTTTAGCAAAAGCTTTTTTAAGGTCATTTGCTCTCTTTGCTACAAAGTCTTTTGTTTTCTGTTTGCGATCACCCGTCAACAGCCAGGCCGCCAGCAATGCACCCCCCGCTACGCCGAGACCGATTGCAATTTTTCTTGTTGTGCTCATAGTACCTTCAACTTTGATTTAAAATAAATAGTTTCAATCCGTCCAAAAAAACATTTACAAAAATTATTTTTCCAACTTCATAATAACGACTACAATTTTGAATTCGTCTGTCACACTAAAAAGTAACCCGACCATAGAAGGAACAGCCACTCAGTTGCCATCTTCAAAGAGTATTAGTAATCGGGCGCTGATATTAAACGCACTCTCGGGCAACCAATCAACCGTTAGCAATCTTTCATCTGCTCGCGACACCAAGCTCATGCAGGCTTTGGTTAGCAGCAAAGATCACGTGATAGACGTGATGGATGCCGGCACTACCATGAGGTTTCTCACTGCCTATTTTACTTTAACTAATCAAAAGAAAATCCTGACCGGTACCGATCGGATGAAGCAAAGGCCAATAAAGCTCTTGGTTGACGCTTTGAGGATGATCGGAGCTGAAATTGAGTATAGGGGAGAAGAAGGCTTTCCCCCAATAGAAACATTAGGGTTTCAATCTCAAAAAATAGCCACGCTTTCAATCCCTGGGAATGTAAGTAGTCAATATATATCGGCACTAATGATGCTGGCTCCTATTCTTCCAAATGGGTTGACAATCAACTTAACAAGTGAAGCCGGAAGCGTTCCTTACATCACAATGACTGCTTCCCTCATGAGAGAGTTTGGTGCTGAAGTCGATCTGGATTTTAAAAACAATAGGATCTTTGTAAAGTCAGCTAAGTATAAACCCTCTAATGTCACCATTGAGGCAGATTGGTCGGCTGCCAGCTATTGGTTTGGTTTTACTGCCTTAGCTAAGGAAGCCAAAATCATTTTGCCTACGGTTTCAGAAAAATCTCTTCAAGGAGATAGAGTGGCTGTGGAGGTAATGGAGAAATTGGGTGTGAAGTCCTTATTCAAAGGAAACTCACTGGAGTTAACTAAAATGGATTCTGTTGATCACCTTACTTGGGATTTCAAAGATTGTCCGGACTTAGCTCAAACAGTACTTCCGGTTTGTGCTGCTAAGGGAATAACAGGAGAATTTACTGGACTTGAAAGCTTGCGAATTAAAGAGACCGATCGGATTGATGCCTTACAAAAGGAATTGAAAAAGATCGGAGCTGAATTTACTGAGCCTTCTGTTGGACATTGGAAACTTGTTCCAGGAAAAATTTTAGGTCTAAAATCACCGATTCAAACTTACCATGATCACCGTATGGCGATGGGGTTCGCACCTTGGGCCACATTAACCGACCTTGTTATTAAATCACCAGAAGTCGTTAACAAATCTTATCCTGGATTTTGGGAGGATGTGAAGTCGGTGGGAATAAAGATTTCGATAGCTTAGTCTATAAATCAAGCGTTGTAAAATAGTCTGCCGCTTTTAGCATGCGACTACCATACCAAGAAAACATCTCGCCATCTACCAGAATGATTCTGGTCGTAGGGAAAATCAGTTGAAGTTCATCGATATGTTTCTGTTGAAACGGAAATGGCTCGGAGGAAAGAAGGATAATTTCGGGAGAAAGCTTTTTCACATCCTCAAAAGAAAGTTCAGGATATCTTTCTATTTCTAAGCGATTTACTAAGCCAATTTTTGAGAGTACGGCATCGATAAAAGTATTTTTGCCAGCTGCCATCCAAGGATTTTTCCAGATGAAGTAAAGTACTCTTTTGGTGGGTAGCGGTTTAAATTTTTCAAATTTCTTCTTGATTTCTTCTAATAGAAGTTCAGCTTTCGCATTTTCATCTACCAAGTTGCCAACTTCACGAATCATTGCCAGAGCACTCTCCCAACTTGTAATATCACTTAACCAAACGGGATACCTCGAAGCTAAATCAGTTATTCCTTCTTCATAATTTTCTTCTTTGTTTCCAAGAATCAAATCAGGTTGCAACGAATTGATGACATTGAAATTAAATTTTTTGGTTCCACCTACTTTTGTTTTTGATGTAAACCACTCGTTTGGATGTACGCAAAACTTGGTAATGCCTATCACGCGGTTGGCAAGACCTAAATCGAAAAGCAGTTCCGTTTGGGAAGGAACTAATGAAATAATACGTTGAGGAGGAAAATTAAATTCTAAGAGGCGGCCAAGTTGATCAATGCATCTCTTTTTTTCCATCAGCCGAAAGTAAGCTCTCGTCTTGTGAAAATAATAGGTTCGGTAAATAAATTTTGAATTGAGTGCCAGCACCTAGTTGGGATTTCACCTCGATCTTGCCATTCAATCGTTCTATAGTATCTTTTACGATATGTAAACCAAGGCCTGTTCCACTTGCCTCCTTCGTGGCGCGGAAGAAAATGTCGAAGATTCTGCTAATGTTTTCCTGCGCTATTCCAATTCCATTGTCCGTGATGGTGATTGATAGTTCTTTTTCTTCTACCAAAGCTTCAATATGTACGAAGGAATTCTTTTTTCTTAAATCTGAATATTTTACTCCATTGGAAAGTAAATTTCCAATAATCGTTTTTAGTCTAATTGAATCTGAAAAAAGAGGGGCTTCTACATTACATATAAATTCGATGCTCATGTTTTGAGCCTTTGGATGATTTTTCAGTAAACTGATTTCACCATCCAACAGTGCATTGAGGTCAATCTTCTCCCTTACGATAGCCATTTTATCTACGCGATAAAAATTATTGACCTCGTCAATTACTGATTCAAGTCGAAGCAGGCTTTGCCGCGCCATTTTCAGATAATTTGCGCGCTCCTCCTCATTGGCATTCTCTATTAAATCTAACACACCCATTACAGAATGAATGGGCGATCGAAGATCGTGTGTGGTTTTGTAAATAAATTGATCGAGGTGCTCGTTCTCTTTTTCTAATTGGATGTGCTGACGTTTTTGTTCTGTGATATCATGGAGGATAATGACCATTCCATGGATTTCATGATGCTCGATATGATTTGATACAGACACATCAAAATACAAATCCGTACCTGTTGCTGATACGAGGTGAATTTCTGTTCTTTTAGAGTTACCTGCATTTTCAAGGCATTCTCTCCAACGATCACGTTTTTCAAGGGGAACAAATTCAAAAACGTTTTTTCCTGCAATGGTGATAGGCTCAAGTCCTAGAATAGACTGAACTGCCGAAGATGAAAAACGGATATTATAATTTTCGTCTGTGATAAGCACAACTGCTCCGGAGTTTTCGAAAAGCTCCTGCAGTAGATTTTCTGATTTCATCATTTCTCCTTTTAGTCCAAACCCACATACCTTCTAGATAAAATCAAAACCAATAGGCTAATCAGTTAGTGCTTAATGCAGCTGTTAAATTAAAATTGCCATGCTGCTGAGTTGGCCTGCGACTTTCAAGGCTGCGCCATTCATCGAAGCTTGATTGATTTCAAACTTCAATTTCTCATCAACGACTTTGAAGTTGATACAACTTCCTTTTTTTCCAAGATTAGAACTATCCGTAATTGTCAGTATGGATTTGCTTCCAATGGCATTCTTTACATTATCAAAATCTTTACTTCTGCTCTTGCCAATGTAAACAACTTGGCATCCACCAACTTCAGAAATGTCATTCAACTTCCGAATAGAATATTTTTTTGCCCCTTTCGGTTTGCCATCGTAAAAATTCTTCAGGGTATTGAATACATTGTCTTCGCCCAATACACCAACGACAAATTCAGTTCCTCCATCATCAGGCCACTGGATATACTTCATGAAGTTGTAAATCATGGCAGCATGGATTTCGTGGACTGGCTTTTCGGTCTGGCCAAAAGCAACGCCCATCGAAAGAATAAATAGACTAAAGACTACTATTTTTTTCATGTTTCTGTTCTTTTAATCACCCAAAGTAAGTGAAACTTTAAATAAAAGCGAAAACCCTAGTTTTACCCAGGGCCTTCTTTTCACACAAACAAACCCAATCAAATCAGTATGGCCATACTGGTAAGCGCACCCGCCACTTTCAGGTTTGAGGCTTCAATAGCTTGTTGATTCAATTCAAAACGGAGCTTCTCGTCCACCATTTTAAAATTGATACAACTTCCTCTTGAACCCATCCCGTTGCGATCGGTCACTACCAATGTACCCTTGCCTTTGACCTTATTATTTATGGCATCAAACTCATTGCTCTTGTTCTTATCGATGAACAATACCTGGCAATCTGTTACTTCTGCCGCACTTTCAAATTTCTTTATCACATAGGTCTTGGGACCTTTAGCCTTGCCACCGTACCATGTAGTCAGGGTGTTGTACATTTCATTGTTTCCCACAACCCCAATTATAAACTCTTTGCTATTGTCTCCTGCTGGCCATTGTACATATTTCACGAAATTGAAGACCATCATGGAATATACTTCGTGCAACGGACGCTCCTGTGCGAAAGCCGCTGAGCTGGCCATCAAAACTAATCCTGCTAATGCTACTCTTACTGTTTTCATCGTTTAGGTTCCTTTTGTCTGTGTTTGTAATGCAAAAGTAAGCTCCTCTAGATGCCTAGAAGAGCCTACCTTGGATGTATCCTTTCTGATGTAAGATTTTCCCGATTTTATTTAATGTATCGGAAATCGTGGCCTGGTTTTACCTGTAATAACACCTCGTAGATGAGGTTTATGACGTTTTCCACATCTTCTTTATGTACCGTTTCAACTGTTGTATGCATGTATTTCAAGGGTAATGAAATCAAGGCCGATGCCACTCCCTCCGCTGAATAAGCGAAGGAATCTGTGTCGGTGCCCGTTGAGCGAGAAACTGCCTGCCGTTGGAAAGGAATTTTCTTCTTTTCAGCTACCTGAATAATCATTTTTAGTACATTATTCTGTACAGCTGGGCCATAACAAACCACGGGACCCAGCCCGCATTTCAGGTTTCCGCTTTCCTTTTTGTTGTACATGGGCGAACCCGTATCGTGGGTTACATCCGTACAAATAGCTAAGTCAGGTTTTATTCTCCGTGAGATCATTTCAGCACCTCTCAAACCAATCTCCTCCTGAACAGCGTTGACAATGTACAGACCGAAAGGAAGCTTCTTTTTGTTTTCACTAAGTCTGCGCGCTACCTCAGCAATCATGAAGCCACCCATTCTGTTATCAAGAGCACGACCGGTAAGGTAATTTTTATTCATTTCCATCAATTCGTCAACGAATGTGATCACGCAGCCTACATGCACACCCATGGCTTCTGCTTCCTTTTTAGATTCAACACCAATGTCGATGAATATATTTTTTAAAGAAGGTGCTTCTTCTTTGCCAGCATCACGCACGTGAATAGCTGGCCATCCGAAAACCCCTTTCACAATTCCTTTTTCCGTGTAGATATTTACGCGCATGGATGGCGCAATCTGATGATCAGATCCACCGTTACGTCTAACATAAATATATCCTTCCTCGGTGATGTAGTTCACAAACCAACTTATTTCGTCGGCATGTGCTTCTATAACTACCTTATAAGCAGCCTTGGGATTAACGATACCTACGGCGGTACCATAAACATCAATGATTCGATCGTCGATGTAGGGTTTTATATAATCCAGCCAGATCTGCTGGCCTGAAGATTCAAATCCCGTGGGGGAAGAATTATTAAGATAATCGAAAAGAAATTTTTTGCTCTTCTTGTCCATGTCGCTTTGGGTTAATAATTCAAATTTATAAGAAATAAGATCAAGTTGACTTCCGTTTGTCCTTTACATGACAAAAACCACGATCCCCTTTTTAAACCAAATCCTTTTAAATGGTGTTCCGTATATTGGTTAACTAAACTCCAAAGGTGATGCAAAGACTAATATTACTCTCATGTGTGTTGTTGGTACTTTCTTCCTGCACAGGAAAGGGGCAAAGCAAAACAAATAAAAAGAATAAAATGACAGACACGACAAATGTTATTAACAGAACAGAAGATGAGTGGAAGAAAATTCTTACTCCCGAGCAGTATCATGTATTAAGAGAAAAAGGCACAGACTTGCCCTTTACAGGGAAATATTATCTGAATAAAGAAAAAGGAATGTACACCTGTGCAGCTTGTGGCAATGAGCTATTTACTTCGGATATGAAATTTGATTCGGAGTGTGGTTGGCCTAGCTTCGATAAAGAAATTGCCGGCGGCAAAATCAAGAAGATAACCGATCATTCGCACGGCATGGTGCGAACAGAAATCCTCTGTGCAAAATGCGGTTCACATCTTGGTCATTTATTTGATGATGGCCCAACTCTTACCCATATGCGGTACTGTGTGAATTCCACTTCGGTGGACTTTAAGAAAAAATAGGAATTGATCAATAAAGCAAAAGCCACTGAGTTTTTTCAGTGGCTTTTGTTTTTATAAGACTAACTTTTAAAGTTCGATGGTACTACTTCTACCATCTTTGTCTGTTATTACGAAAGTATAAGCCCCAGCTTTTACCAGATTATAAACGATAGCAAAATCTCCTTCTATAATGTGCGCATTATAGATCACCTGCTCACCTAAGTCATTGTATATCGATACGTTGATAATATTCATTCCTTTATTGGCAACCGATAATAAATATTTGTACTGGTCACCAAGTTTCTTCACTTTAACCAAGCTGCACACTGTACCCAG
>DASYTA010000365.1:0-4414 GCA_036002745.1 Cyclobacteriaceae bacterium
ACACCCGATCGATGCTATTTAATTATAGATTGAGTACTCATACCTTCTTCAGGAGAAGTTCGTCACACAGATATTCAGTCAATTTAACTCTGTTATTATGAAGTGGCTGAAGAGAGGACTCATCTATTCGCCTTCCAAGAAAATTCCCTGGATGAGAAAGTATGGAATGGCACCCACACCCTTTTATCTTGAACAGCTTGGCATCATCAGATTATTTATGGGTGTGTCAACTATCGACAACTATGGTTCAACATCATATGTTGATGTAAAAGCTGATGATCCATCTCAGGTTCTTTTTATTGAAGATAAGAATCCGGTATTGGGCTTGGGGAGGCCCGGAACTTTTGATGATTGTGGAGCAGTTCCTTCATGCTGCATTGAAATTGATGGTCGTCAATTTCTTTTTTTCATAGGGTTTCAAAGGTGCGTCAAGGTTCCTTATATGTTGTTTCCAGGGTTGGCAATTTCGGATGACGGAAAAAAATTCGAACGATTTTCAGAATCTCCAATTATTGATAGAGATCGCCATAATTTTTTTTCGTACGCGGCCCCGTGTGTTATTTTTCATGAGGGCATTTATAAAATGTGGCTCTGGATTGGCAACGATTGGCTGACGATCAATAAAAAGCTTTTTCTCAACGCCTCGATTGGTTACGCAGAATCGAAAGACGGCATCGATTGGAAAATCATACATAAGGATTGCATTGTAGCGAATAATCAAAATGAATTTTCAATAGGACGACCGTGGGTAATTCATACCGATGGAATTTTTAAAATGTATTACTCTGTGCGTTACATCAAGGAGGGTTATCGACTAGGATACGCTGAGTCAATGGATGGAATTAATTGGCAAAGGAAAGACGAAGAAATTGGAATAACTGTTTCTGAATCAGGATGGGATTCAGAAATGATTTGTTATCCTTCGGTATTAAACGTGAAGGGAAGAACATATCTTTTCTATTGCGGTAATAATAATGGCGAAACAGGCTTCGGTTGGGCAGAGTTGGTCGGATAATATGATAACAATTAAACGATATACGGAAGAAGATGTGGAGCAATGGAATGAGTTTATTCAACGAGCTAAAAACGCTACTTTTCTTTTCAACCGTGCCTACATGGATTATCATAGGGATCGATTTACGGATCATTCACTTTTGATATCAAAAGACTCAAAGCTTGTTGCTGTGCTACCAGCAAATGAAAAAGATGGATCGATTTATTCACACGGTGGTCTTAGTTATGGAGGATTAATTCTGGAATTGGATGTAAGGCTAGAGGAAGTGCTGTGTTATTTCTTTCATCTTTTAAAGTATTACAACGAAACAGGAATTGGCGAAATTATTTATAAATGTTTTCCATCTTACCTCTCTAGCTTTCCTGCGCAAGAAGATATGTACGCTTTTCATTTACTTAATGCTGAGCTTGTGCGAAGGGACTCAGGATGTGTTTCTCCACTTGCGCAGCAATTGACTTATCAAAACAGGAGGATACGTGCAATAAAGAAAGCTGAGAAGGCTGGTGTTTGGGTGAAAGAAATAAAAGATCCATCCTTTTTTTGGAATCATATCCTAACACCAACACTTGAAGAAAGACACCAGTTGAAACCTGTCCACAGTTTAGATGAAATAAGACTGCTATCAAATCGATTCCCAGATAGCATTCGCTTTTTCGAAGCAGGTGTATTGCAAGCGACTGCTGGCGCGGTAATCTATGAAACGTTTAATACGGCTCATGCGCAATATATAGCAGCAACTTCCGAAGGTAGAGATACCGGCGCCATTGACCTTTTATTTCATCGGTTACTGACCGAAACCTTCAAGGATAAACAGTTTTTTAGTTTCGGAATTTCCAATGAAGACAATGGCAAGCATTTGAATCGTGGGTTGCAAGATTGGAAGGAAGGATTTGGCGGCCGAACGATTGCCCAGGATTTTTACAAAATTCAAACCAAAAATTATACTGTCTTGAACAGCTATGCCTGACCAAATTCATTTTCTTTCTCTCGCGGAACAGAATGGAGCGATACACAACGAATTGATATCGGCTATTGATAGAGTTCTTCAAAATAACTGGTTTGTTTTAGGTCGTGAACTTTCTGCCTTCGAACAACAATATGCTGCATTTAATAATACATCATACGCAGCAGGAGTTGCAAATGGATTAGATGCTATATATTTATCTCTTCGAGCGCTTGGTATCGATAAAGATGATGAAGTGATTGTTCCTTCTCATACTTACATCGCCACTTGGTTAGCGGTGACAATGACAGGTGCTAAGATTGTGCCCGTTGAGCCGAATCCACTTACCTATAACATTGATCCTGATAAGATTGAAAAAGCGATTACACCGAGAACGAAAGCAGTAATACCTGTACATCTCTTCGGCCAGGCTTGTGAAATGGACAAGGTGATGGGGCTAGCCAAAAAACATAACTTATTCGTGGTGGAAGACAATGCTCAGGCTCATGGGGCGGAGTGCAACGGTATCAAAACAGGCAGCTTCGGACATTGTAATGCCACGAGCTTTTATCCTGGGAAAAACCTGGGAGCTCTTGGTGACGGTGGCGCGGTTACAACAAACAGTGAGAAGTTAAACGAAGCGGTTCGTATGTTTCGTAATTAT
Organism: Cyclobacteriaceae bacterium; assembly: GCA_036002745.1. Classification (GTDB taxonomy): domain Bacteria; phylum Bacteroidota; class Bacteroidia; order Cytophagales; family Cyclobacteriaceae; genus ELB16-189. The sequence continues at coordinate 2,623 of DASYTA010000365.1, forward strand.
GGATCTTCAGAAAAGTATTATAATGAAGTGATTGGAGTAAACTCAAGGCTTGACGAGTTGCAAGCAGCGGTGCTTTCGGTTAAGCTCAAATATTTAAATCGATGGACAAGTGAGAGACAAAAGATTGCACAATTCTATCTTGATGAGCTAAAAGATGTTGGTGATTTGATTCTTCCAAATTCTTCCAAGAATTGCACTCATGTTTATCATTTGTTTGTGATCCGGACAAAAAAACGCAATCAACTTCAAAAACATTTGACAGACAAAGGAATTCAAACTTTGATTCACTACCCAATTCCTCCCCATTTACAGAAGGCTTATAAGGGCTTAGGTTTTAGACAAGGCGATTTTCCAATCGCAGAGGAACTTGCCAATACTTCTTTAAGTTTACCACTATGGCCGGGAATGACTGAGGATATGGTAAACCGGATCGCTGCTTCAATAAGAGAATTTTATAATGCAAGATAAAGATTGGCCCCTAGTAACTGTATTTACATTAGTGTATAACACGGGTAAGTATGTGGTGCAAGCATTAGAATCCGTTAGGGCCAATAAATACCTTAGCATACAGCATATAATAATTGACGATTGTTCAACAGATGGTGCATCCGTTCAGATAGTTGAGCAGTGGATAAGAGAAAATAAGTATGATTGCGAGTTTATAAAACATGAAAAAAATCAGGGCATCTGCAAATCGTTGAATGAGATTTTAGCATTAACGAAAGGAAAGTATATGCTAGGAGTTTCAGATGACCTACTTTCTAATACTCGGATTACTGATCACATAAAAATGTTTGAAGCGAGTGACGAAAATACAGCAATCGTATTCAGCGATATTTCAATTATCGATAGAGGCAATAAGGTAGTTCAAGACTCATATTTTGTGGAGGTAGGTAAAGACTTTGGACCTATACCTACTGGAAATGTTTATTATGAGCTTTTGAAAAAAAACTTTATCTCAGCGGTTGGTGTAACCATGCGATCATCAAGTATTCGAGAGGTAGGTGGGTTTGATGATTCATTATATTTTGAAGATTGGGACCTCTGGCTGCGTTTATCTAAAAAATATTTGTTTAAACGAATTGATGAAATAGGGGGATATTATCGCAAACATGATCAATCAGTTTGGGAAAATAATTCAATTAAAATTCAAGAGTCCAGCGCATTGCTGTTGCTAAAGCATTTAAGTGATAAAAAATCTAAGGCTATTACTATCAATAGTATATTTCATTTTAGTGAAAATATTTACAAACACGATAGCCGGCAAGCTTCCAAGCTGTTTTTAAAAATATTCCAAGTGACGTATTCATTCAAAGCGCTGATTTTTTTCATCGCAGGTTATTGCAGGGTTCCCTATTCTTATTTAGTCAGGAATTAGAATTTAGTGCATTAAAGAAATATGAGGATCTTGTTTGCCTTAAATACGCTTGGCTTCGGAGGTGCAGAAGTTTTTACGGCAAGGCTGGCCAATGCTCTAAGTCACAGAGGCCACAAAATTTTTGTCTATGTTCATAACTACGGTTTTGATGGACTTAATTTATTGACTCAATTTGATCCCACTGTTACGGTGGTTTTCTTTCACAGAAATAAATTAATAGATTTTCTTAGTTGGAAAGCAAATGCACTATTCAGTTTTATTAGAGAGGATTTTCGCGAATGGATAAAGGAGCGATGGATCAAAAGGTTTATCAAGAAGAATAACATTCAAATTGTGAGTAGCCAAGGAATAGTTACTGATGCCTGGTTTTCCAAAATAGACCTTGATATCCCTGTGGTATCAACCATTCATGAG
>DASYTA010000366.1:0-3246 GCA_036002745.1 Cyclobacteriaceae bacterium
AGAAGAAATGGATGTGAAGATCGATGGATTCAATGGTGGCGATCGCACGCGTCTTGATTTACCTGAACTACAACAACAATTGATCAAAGACATTCAAGCATTAGGCAAACCCGTGATACTTGTTTTGCTAAATGGAAGTGCTCTCGCCATTAACTGGGAAAATAAAAATGTAAATGCGATTCTCGAAGCATGGTATCCCGGCCAGGCTGCCGGTCAAGCGATTGCTGATGTACTCTTTGGCGATTTCAATCCTGGCGGAAGATTGCCTGTTACATTTTACAAATCAGAAAAAGATCTTCCTCTGTTCGATCAATACAAATTGAGTGCACAGACCTATCGCTACTTTAAAGGTGAGCCTCTTTATCCTTTTGGTTTCGGGTTAAGCTACACATCATTTAGCTATGAAAATTTAGCAGTGATGAGGGAATTCAAAGCTGGTGATTCTATACGCGTTTCAGTTACTGTAAAAAATACTGGTAAAGTAGCCGGTGATGAAGTTGCACAACTATATTTAGCGAATAAGTCGACCGCACGCCTTAATCCAACCTTAAAAGGATTCAAGCGAATTCATTTGAATCCTGGTGAATCATCCACGGTTAACTTTGTACTTCCTCCAAATGATTTTTCTGTTTTCAACGGTAAAAACGAAAGAGAAATTCTAAAAGGAAAATTTGAAATTTTTGTCGGAGGAGGTCAACCTAAATACAACAAACAATCGCTAAACTCAATCATCACTCTATTATAATAGTCCAACCCATCAACAAATGAAAATTTTTAATACCAAACGCGGAATTGTTATCCAAAATCAAGACCAATATTTTCTCTCTTCAGAAACAAGCTGGGATAAGTTTGTAAACAGATCAAATCTTTTTCAACACATAAAAACTGAGTTGACCAATTTAATACCGGACGAATCATTAGCAGAATTGGTGGGCAATTCTAAAGCACCATTAGGTAATCAAGAAATTTGGGCATCGGGTGTTACCTACTTAAGAAGCCGTGAAGCGAGAATGGAAGAATCAAAAGACGCAGGTGGCGGCGATTTCTATGCGCGTGTATACGAAGCACAACGTCCTGAACTTTTCTTCAAAGCGCCTGCTTATCGGACAGTAGGTTCGGGCGAAGTCGTTCGCATACGGAAAGATTCAAAATGGAATGTGCCTGAACCTGAATTGACGTTGTTCATCTGTTCTTCCGGAACAATCGAAGGTTATACCATTGGCAACGACATGTCATCGCGTGATATTGAAGGCGAAAATCCTCTTTATCTTCCGCAAGCAAAATCATACAATGGTTCCGCGGCTATCGGCCCTTGTCTCTATGTTCCTGGTGAGCTAATCAAACCAGACGCTATGATAAACATCGAGATCCTTAGAAAAGGTCAGCGTGTTTTTTCCGGTGAGATCTCTATCAACCGGATGAAAAGAAAGCATACGGAATTAGTGGAATATTTATTTCGTGAGATGAGTTTTCCTCACGGCACTTATTTGATGACAGGCACAGGCATTGTTCCTCCCGATACATTTACACTGAATGTGGATGACGAGGTGCGAATTTCGATTGAAGGTATTGGTACTCTTTCTAATCGAGTAGCTCAGTAGTACAGAAAAGATTTTATTGATTAAACTATTTAATTCATCATGATAGAAGGAAAACAAATTATCGGTTTTGAAACAGTAGCAGAAGGTTCTGAGAGCTTTCATTCTTTTAATCCTGCTACTGCAGAAAAATTAAGTTATAAATTCAATAAAGCAACTTCTCAAGAAGTCGATCGAGCTGCCAAAAAAGCAGCCGCCGCTTTTCAGATCTACAGAAAAAAATCAGGAGTAGAGAAAGCAATTTTTTTGGAAACCATCGCTAATGAAATTTTGGCGCTTGGGGATGAGCTGATTGATTTATGTTGCAAAGAAACAGCCTTGCCAAAAACGCGGATAGAAGGTGAGCGAGGACGCACGGTAAATCAATTAAAATTATTTGCTTCATTGTTACGCGAAGGTTCGTGGGTGGATGCGCGAATTGAAACCGCAGATCCTTCACGCACACCAATTCCGAAACCAGACATTCGTTACATGGAAATTGGTTTGGGCCCAGTAGTTGTTTTCGGTGCCAGCAATTTTCCTTTAGCATTTTCTGTGGCAGGTGGCGACACAGCTTCTGCTCTCGCTGCGGGATGCCCTGTAATTGTAAAAGTACATTCAGCACATCCTGCAACAGGTGAGCTCGTAGGTAAAGCAATTCAAAAAGCAGCAAAACTTACCAACATGCCTGATGGAGTTTTTTCTATGCTCCATGGTGATGGAAAAAATGTTGGAATTCAATTGGTGAAACATCCTGCTGTAAAAGCGGTTGGATTAACAGGATCATTTACTGCAGGCAAAGCTTTGTTTGATGCAGCAGTTAGTCGTGAAGTTCCCATTCCTGTTTACGCCGAGATGGGAAGTACCAATCCTGTTTTTATTCTCCCCGAAGCGATGCGCGAGCGTGGAGATAAAATTGCTGCTGGGTTTTCGGCTTCCGTAACGTTAGGTGTTGGACAGTTTTGCACAAACCCAGGAGTTCTGATCCATGAAAATATTAACAGTGCGAAAGATTTCACCAAGCATTTGCAAGGAGAGTTTATGAAAACTTCAGGTGGTTCGATGTTGACAGAAACTATTTTTAAAGCTTACCAAAGCGGACTTGCGCATCATGCAACGGTAAAAGGAATTGAAGTGCTGGCGACAGGTGCTGACTTAAAACAACCGCTCGCAGCACAACCTATTCTTTTTAAAACAACGAGTAGTACATTTGCCGAGGATGCAGAATTGGCAGAAGAAATATTCGGACCAACAAGTCTGGTTGTTGAAGCAACGTCAAAAGAAGAAATGTTAGCGATAGCAAGAAACCTCAGTGGCCATCTTACTGCCACCGTTCATGGAACTGATAACGATCTTAAGAATTATAAAGATTTAATTGATATACTAGAACAAAAGGTTGGTCGTGTTGTCATCAACGCATTTCCAACCGGTGTTGAAGTTTGTCACGCGATGGTACATGGTGGTCCTTATCCGGCAACTACTGATGGAAGAAGCACTTCCGTAGGTACGGCTGCAATTCATCGCTTCACTCGCCCGGTTTGCTACCAAGGAATGCCTTCTGATTTGCTACCCGCAGAACTTCAAAATGAAAATCCATTAAATGTTTGGCGCTTGGTAAATGGCCAGCGGACTCAAAATAAATTGAGTGACTCAGCCATGCTATAAAAAA
>DASYTA010000367.1:0-4497 GCA_036002745.1 Cyclobacteriaceae bacterium
GAAGGCGGTAAAAAGGGCGGTAAAATAAGGAGTAAGAAAAGCTCCACAAGAATTGACATGACCCCAATGGTGGATCTTGCATTCTTGTTGCTCACCTTCTTTATCCTTACCACTACGCTCTCCAAACCGCAGACCATGGAAATTACCATGCCTGAAAAACCAAAACCAGATGACAAGCCGCCTGAAGTAAATGAGAAGAAAGTACTCACTCTTGTTTTAGGCGCTAATGATAAAGTGTATTGGTATGTTGGAATTACGGAACCGGAAGCTAAGAAAGTTGATTTTTCAAAAAACGGCATACGAAAAGTGCTTATTGAAAAAAAGGCAGAAATCCGCGACCTGATTGTTTTGATTAAGGCAATGGATGATGCTAAATATAAAAACGTGGTGGACATCCTTGATGAAATCACAATCACCAGTATCCAACGGTTTGCTATCGTGGACATAACACCGGCAGACAAAGAAATTGTAAGACAAGTGCAATAAAGTATTAGAGATGAAAGCAGAAACAACAATATCTCAAGGCTGGGACGAGATCGTCTTTGAGAACCGTAACAAAGCGTATGGAGCTTATTTTATTCGCAAGATCTATTCGAAAAATGTGGTCATTGCTTCAATTGGAGCGTTGCTCATCATCGTCTTTGTTTTAGCTTTTCCATCTATAGCCGCTCTTTTTAAAAGCGATGTGGTTATCGAAAAGCCTAAATTGAGAACGACGGTTTCATTGGAGCAACCGCCTCCAATCAACCCTGATCAACCACCTCCGCCAAATATTCCACCCCCACCGGTAAAAACGATTATTAAGTTTTTGCCTCCCAAGGTGACAGACAAGGAAGTTGTGGAAGAAGAAAAAATGCCAACGATAGAAGAGATCAAGAAAAACGAAACTGGGTCTGAAGCTGTCGAGGGTACTGGCGAAGTAGTTTTCGATGAGCCTGTTCAGGAAGTAGTGAAGGATGATGGCGATGCCAACAAAGTTTTCACTTTTGTGGAGCAGTCTGCAGAACCTGTTGGTGGATTGGAAGCTTTTTACAAATGGGTTGGAAAAACACTGCGTTATCCTGCGGCAGCCCGCAGAATGGGTTTGGAAGGTAAAGTATTTGTGAAATTTGTTATTGAGCCTACAGGCGTTATCTCAAACGTTGAAATAGTTAAGGGTTTCAATGGTGAGTGCGACAAGGAAGCTCAACGAGTGCTTTCAATAGCACCAAAATGGAAGCCAGGTCGCCAAAGCGGCAGGGCCGTTCGGCAAGCCTACACGCTTCCGATTGCATTTAAGTTAGCGGAATAGTTCTAAATAAATCCTCTGCATGTTCAAGCAGAGGATTTTTTATCTCTCTTGTTCTTATGATATCAGTAGTTAAATATTTTGCCGCATTAATTTGTGTGGTTTATATACTTCTTGGCGTTGCCCTTATTTGGGGGCCTGAAGAAGTATTTCCCGTTCATTCTAAATATGCTTTGCCGATGGGATCAATACTCATCGTCTATGGTCTTTTTCGTGGCTACAGAGTTTATCAAAAATATTTTACAAAATCATGAGAGCGATATCCTTCTTAATGTTGTTGGCAATTCTAGGATCATGTGCTGATCGCAACAAAAAAGGTGAGTTGTTAGACACACCAACATCCGGAGCAATAAAGATTGCCGTTGATGAGTCACTGAAACCTTTGATGCAAGCAGAGGTGGAAGGGTTTGAAGCAACTTATACTACCGCTCACATTAAAGCGGATTACACATCAGAACAAAAGGCAATTGAGGATTTATTGCGAGACAGTGTTCGCGTAGCCATTGTAACTCGAAAATTATATCCTTCCGAAAAACAAAAGTTAGACTCATTAAAAATCGCACCTACTCAATTTGTAGTTGCAAAAGAAGCGATTGCTTTGATCGTAAATAAAGACAATCCCGATAGTCTTATTCAATGGAATCAGTTGGAAGAAATTTTGCAGGGAAAAGTATCGCAATGGAAACAACTCTACGCAAGCTCGAAGTTGGGTGACCTGCAAATTGTTTTCGATCACCCCCAATCGGGAATCATCCGTTACCTCACAGACACTTTACGTCTCAAGAGTCTTCCTAAGAATTGCTTTGCAGCAGCAACGAATGAAGCCGTGGTCGATTATGTATCCAAAACCAAAAATGCAATAGGCTTGATTGGTCTTAGTTGGATTAGCGACACAGACGATCCCTCGGCGAATAAATTTTTAGAAACAATCACCGTAATGGGGATCGCAAAAGAAGATGAATATTTGAAACCTTATAAGGCCTATATAGCCTTAAAGAAATACCCACTTTCACGGGAAGTAGTTATGATCAGTAGAGAAGCACGCACGGGCCTCGGCAGCGGCTTTATCTCTTATGCAGCCAGTGACAAGGGTCAAAAAATTGTATTGAAAGCAGGCCTAGTACCTGCTAAAGCTCCAGTGCGCCTCGTTGAGATTAATAGAAAACAAGTAGGCGAATTGGAAAAAAAATAGGTGGCACGATTTTTCTAGCAAGTCACCCTCGAAAGGGTATTAAACAATTGCAGTTACCGCCTAGAATTGATGACTTGGAAAATCGCTGTTACTGTGTTTTCTTTAACCTTTAATTTTTAAATTTTATAGTACGACTCATGAAAAATCTCCTTGATCTTATAAAGATGCAGTACAAAAATGTAGGGATTACTGCCGTCTTAACCTTGATTATTATTCCTTCATTCGCGCAAGATGCGGAAATTAAAAATGCGGAAGACCTGATCGACGAGGACAAAAGAAAGCAAGCCGTACAGGTTTTGCAAAAAGCAACTACAACATATCCTACTTCGGCAAAAGTATTTTATTACCTAGGCCAGGCGCAACTTTATGCCGGTGATCAAAATGGTGCTAAGGCTTCATTCGAAGCTGGCATTAAGGCCGATCCAAAAGAACCACTCAACTATGCGGGACAAGGTCACATTCTAGTTTTGGAAAAGAAGGGACCGCAAGCCAAACTTTCATTTGATAAGGCATTGGGCTTAGGCAAAAAAAATGTAGCCAATCTCCAAGCTATTGCCAAGGGGCAAATAGCGGATAAAGCACTAAGCAAAGAAGCTCTCCCTCTATTACAAAAAGCCAAAGAGATTAACCCCAATGATTTTAAAACAGCATTGCTTTTGGGCGATTACTATCTGTTAGAAAATCAAGGAGGATCATGTGCGAGCGCATACGAGGATGCTGAAGTACTCAACCCAAGCAGTGGCTGGCCTTCCTACAAGCATGCTTTATTATTCATGCGTACAAAAAACCTTCCGGTTGTTGAAGAGGATTTGAAAAAATCAATAACGGCGAATCAGAAATTCGCCTTGGCTTACAAGGAATTGGCGAGACTTTACTACTTGAAAAACGATGGCAAAAACGCTGTAAAAAACCAGGAAACTTACCTGAGCTTAACCGACAGTCCTGAAGACGATGACTTGTTCAAACTGGCGTTCTATTATTTTTCGGCTAAGGATTATGTGAAGGCGAATGTTGAGTTCAAAAAGCTGGCGGCAAAACCAAATGTTACTCCAATGACGCTACGGTTCTATGCACAATCATTGACCGAGGCTGGAGAGCTATCTGAAGCAGAAAAAACTTTCAAGACCTACATGGAGACTAAGAAGGATAGCGTAAAAGCGACCGATTACATTAACCTTGCCCGTTTGCAGAAAAAACAAAATAAAGACTCTCTGTGGGCAATCAGTCTTGAAACAGCCGCCTCAATGGACAAGAATCAGCTACGACCGTTGGAAGAACTTGCAGCCTATTATTTCAAGGCAAAGAAATACGAGCTGTGTGCGATCGCCTGCTCGAAGATAAACAAGATCAAAAAACAGCCCGACGCCAATGTCTATTTTATGCAAGGAAAGGCGTTGATCGTCATAAAACAATATCAATCTGCGGATACCGCTTTTGCTAAGGTTATTGAACTTAAACCCACTTTTGTGCAAGGCTATTTATGGGCAGCGAAATCAAAAAATGCACAGGATGGCAAACTCGATGAAAAAGACTCAAAGGTTGAGTGGCTGGCGAAACCAAATTATGATAAAGTAATTGAACTGGGTGAGCAAGATCGCGAGAACAACAAAAAGGAATTGGTTGAGGCATATTTTTATAGTGCGTCTTATAATGCTTTCAAGCAAGATTTCCCAAAGGCGAAAGAGGCACTAAAGAAGATTTTGGAGATCACCCCCGATGATGCAAGCGCCAAAGAATTCCTAAAGTCACTGGATCAGCCTGCACCGCAGCAAAAACCAAAGAAAAAGTAATTGACCTTGAATTATTAGTGATAAGGCGGGAGGTTTCTTCCCGCCTTATTTCATTTTAAGGCTAATACCCAATTGCGGTTTGCAATCCTTTTGCGATTTTTACGTTACTTAGTTCAAATTGAATCAACAGTTTAACTTCAAAATCAATGATCTTACAAATTGATACACCGCCACAAGATGAATTGACCTTCATAGAATTAATTATGAAAGGTGGAGTCGTGATGATT
>DASYTA010000368.1:0-2429 GCA_036002745.1 Cyclobacteriaceae bacterium
TTGAAAGAGGAAAGATAAAAAGCGGGATAAATACCTGCAATCACTCCGGCGATGACAGCCCCCAAGCACAATGAAGGCAGAAGCCACCAGGTCATCCACGGCACTGATAATTGTTTTCCCGAAAGGGAATTAAAAAATGGCATCACTGAAATCACCATTACAATCTCGAGGGCGAATGAAACAAAACTGTAAACCAATGATTCGGTGAGGAATTGTTTTACCAAATAACTGCGCACAGAACCAACCACTTTTCTAAGCCCTACTTCTTTCGCACGGTTGGCCGATTTAGCGGTTGATAGATTTATAAAATTGATGCAGGCCAAGAGTAAAATGAAAACGGCAATACCACCGAAGAGCCAGATGTAGCGCATGTCACCATGCTGAGCTTCATCTGAAACCCTGTCCGACTTGAGGTAAATATCTTCAACCGGCTGCACTCCAAAGAATTGATATTTTTTTACATCGGCCAAAGATTGATTGCCTTCCTTTTCAAGATAAGTGATCAAGTATTTTTCGCGCATGGATATCAATTTCTTTTCGAAAGCAGGAATGTTAGTGTCGGGTCGAAGTTTTAAATATGCGTTGTAATTCCAGCAGCACCAACTGGTTTGCTCGCCTGGCCAGAATTCTACGTTAGCGAGCGTAATCAGAAACTCGTAGCGAATGTGTGAAGTAGTTGAAAAATCTTTCATCACGCCACCCACCTCAAAAGGTTTTGTTTTCTCTTCATTGAGAATAATTATTTTCCCGATAGGATCTTCATTTGGAAAATATTTGTCGGCCATTTTTTTGGAAAGGACAATGGAGCCCGGTTTTGCAAGCGCATTAGATTGATTTCCATAAATCATTTCTATTCCAAGTATTTCAAGAAGTTCATTGTCGGCGTAAGCGAAACCTTCTTCAAAGGTGTTGTCTACACGATCGTCTCTCCTTATTAAATTACTTCCTGCATTAAACCATTTGTAAGGAATTAAGCGTCCGGCTTTTTCTACTTCGGCGTATTCATTTTTTAGAATCGTATGAACGTTGGCTGGGAAAGAAGTCCATTTGTCACCACCTGATTGACGCCATTCATTATACAACCGGTAAATATTTTTATTCGCATACTGCTTATCATAGCTCATTTCATTCCGAATGAAAAGAAAAATCAGGATGCAAGTGGCAAGGCCAATCGCGAAGCCACCGACTTTAATCCCGGTATACATTTTTTGACGCAACATGGTTCTCCAGGCGATCTTCAAATAATTTTCAAACATAGCAATGTTGTTTTGAGGTGATGATTTTCTTTTGATGGCGAATGGCTGGAGGAAACACAACACATTCCAGATAAATAATAAGTCGGCTTTTCTTTTTCCAAGTTTCTTTCTTCTTCGTAAGTAAAGTTCCGTCATGTCTCCGAGCACCGCGTCTGACAAATGATCGTTGCAATACCAGCGAAAAAATCGCACTGCCCATGTTGGTGGACTTTCCTTTTGTTTGAGGTCTTTCATGTTATCCTTCCCAAACTATTTTTGGAACTTGTTTATGCATTGAGTTTCGTAACTCCCTCGATTGATTCAATACTTTTATTCCGGATTGTGTTAATGTGTAAAGACGTTTGTCTCTTCCTCCGCGCGTTTCAGTGGCGCCACCTAGGTGAGAATTCAAATAACCTTTTTCTTCCAATCTCACCAATGCTTTATGAACAGAACTGATCATTACCGATCGTTCCGTTTGCTTTTCAAGTTCGTCGACAATAGCAAGTCCATATGCATCGTTAAATAAGATTCCGACCGTTAACAGTACTAATTCTTCAAACTCTCCAAGATATGTTCCCTTCATGATAAGGTTTTATTTGTTTCACCTTTGCCTATGTACCGTCCGAAATTCAAAAGGTTGCATAGCTTGCGCTAGAATTTTTTTAACTAAAAGACGGTCATTAGAAAAATATTTTCACTTGCCATGCAACTTTTTGCAATCCTCGGAGTATCCTTGAGTGGTAAGCTATAATTCTACTTCTATGATTAAAAACTACTTCAAGATTGCCCTGAGGAACTTGCGTAAAAACCCTGGGTATTCTTTTATCAATATTGCTGGCCTCGCCACTGGAATGGCAGTGGCCTTACTTATTGGGCTTTGGATTTGGGACGAACTTACTTATAACAAGTACCACGAAAATTACGACCGTATAGCCCAAGTTTGGCAGCACAATGTTTACAATGGCACGAAAGAATCACAAGTATCTAATCCCTACCTGATGGCCGAAGAGATTCGCAACAACTTTGGCGGTGATTTTAAATATGTATTGCAAGCATCGTGGAATTTTACGCGTATTCTCGCTTATGGGGAAAAGAAATTTACTAAGAAGGGATATTATTTTGAGCCCGGTGTAACAGAGATGTTATCGCTGAAAATGTTGAAAGGTACCCGAGACTGTCTCAAAGATCCTT
>DASYTA010000369.1:0-2237 GCA_036002745.1 Cyclobacteriaceae bacterium
CCTATGTTATTAATGTGGCCAGCTGAATACATAATACCATCTCCACCATCCCCATCGCAACAAATGTACACCGAGTCTACAACTAATTGACCGCCTACAAATTCATTACCGTGTATTAAAGGTTTAAAGAGTGGTGGGGCTATAAAGAAGCAACCTGCAAAAAATAAAAAAAAGGATGGGATACAGAATAAAATTGCCGCAAGTTGAAATAGTGACTTAAGAATTTCAAAAAGTGATGGAGTCTTTGACATTCTTTCTGATTTCTTATCTATTAATATCTTCGACTACAATATAAATTCAATTCAATGAATTCTGAAGAATAAAGTGGATCGATCAAAATGAATTATAGAACCTTAGATTCTCCATTTGAAGCGAGCCTAAAATTATCTGTTCGCTTTCCATTGAGTTGTTTCCAACTGGCCATTAACGGGAGCTCAAACTTAGCTTCCCGGTATTCGTCGGGGTTCATGATTGGGATGCCTTTCACGATAGGATAGTAGCGCTTGCATTCGGTACAAGTGAGTAAGCCCTCAATAATATTGTTATTAGTATCCTGAGATATAATTTGTAAGTCCAGATCTTTCTTATCGAAGGGACAGCAAAGTTTTGAAATTGTATTTAGTCGCATAGATTTAATAATTCAGTTCAGTTAAATATTTCTTTGTTGCTTGTGCAGGATCATCCTGATTCATAATGCCTGAGATTACTGCCACGCCATCGAAATCCAGCTCTCGTAGTTTTTCCATGTTGTCAGGACTAATTCCTCCGGCAAGGAAAATTGGCAATGAAGTTATCTCTCTTGCTCTTCGAATAGTTTCGAAAGAAACAAGATCACAGCTATTGCTTGTTGATGATGGAAAGACTGAACAGAATGAAACATAATCCAGTTTGTGTTGTGTTGCCCATTCTACTACGGACAGATCATTATTGCAGGTGATGCCTGATATAAATTCTCTACCGATTTTTTTCTTGATCTCTTCAACGTTGTTGGGAATCTCATCAAAGTGCACTCCGTCCAAATTAAGTTCGTTTAGTAGCGCCCAATCATTGTTAATCAACACAGGAATCAGGTGAAGATGACAGAGGTCAATTATCTTTTTGATTATTACATCTTTATCTGATGGATTAATCCAATGATCCCAGATTTGAACTGCTGAAATCTTTTGCTCAAGAACTTGCTGCAGTTTAGAAAAAAGTTGAGCTTGATCCGTTGATGGATCGATAACTAGGTAAACCCCTCCCAAAATTTTCTTCAAACTCATTTCCACCCGTTTTTATAAGCATTGAAAAAAGCTTCCCAGTATGGATCTTTTTCAAAGTAAGGCACGTCGGTTGGTTCTCCATCTTTAAAAAGCTTTATTCCATTCTCCTTAGGAGTGAATTCTCCTACAACTGTACAATCAATTTTTTCCTTTTGAAGTCGATCGATTACTTTCTGCTCACTTCCTTTTCTTACCGCGATAATCATTGATCCAGCCCCAACACAAAAACGCGGATCAATTCCGAACAACTTACAAATGTCTTTTTGAATTTCTCCTAGAGGCAAAAGTGAATTATCTATTAAGGCTCCATTGCCTGAAGCCACAGCCATTTCGTAAATCGCTCCGAGTATTCCTCCCTCAGTCACATCATGCATTGCGGTGATTTCTCCAAAAGGCTCTGCAGCAACAAGCGCATCTTTCAACGAGGAGGATTGGTAAAACAAATCGCATCCTCGCTCGTAAATTTCTTTCCCTAATTTATTCTTCACCGTTTCCGGAAAACTCATAGCAAGAATAGCTGATGAAGTGATGGCACTCTGTTTTGTTACGAGGATAACATTGCCAACTTCTGCATTTTTAGAAAGAAGAATTTTTTCTTTTGACGCAACGGTAATAAATGTGCCACCGCCCGCGATTGTTGAGTTTTGCCCTTCAATAAAACCTGTATGACCACCTGTAATGGATAGCTTAATGTCTTTACAGAATTGGTGAATATAGTTCCAATAGATTTTAAAATCTGACGAAGAGAAATGAGCTGGAAGGTTCAACACAAATTGTCCGTACATTGGAGCATGCCCCGTGGTAGCCATATCATTGGCCATCAAGTGAACGGAGAGCCATGCTGACTCTTCTAACCCTAAAGAAGGAATTAAAGAAAGCGGATCGCTTGTCAGCGCCATGGCCAAACCATTGGGTAAATCAACGACAGAAACATCCACGCCAAAGCCTGGCCCCGTGCTTACTTCTTTTCTAAAG
>DASYTA010000370.1:0-4538 GCA_036002745.1 Cyclobacteriaceae bacterium
AGAAAAAGGTCGCTACAATGTAGTCGCGAATTATTATAAGCCTGGTCTATCGACTAAAGCAGTGAAACCATGGATACTAAACCCAAGTGCTCCTGTGGGAAGATTTTTTCTATATGGCAATGTTTTGCACGGATTTGAAAACGTTACAAAAAATAATTGGCGCGGTGTGAAAGCTGAGGGCACCGATTCTGTTCGCGCAACTATACCTTTCACAGTAACCTTCATTCCTCAGCAGTCTGCTAATGATGCATACGAAGAAGTTTTAAAGAATGCCGGTGCAAGTTACAAGCGTGACGTAATCGATAAACGAGTTGTAGACGAGGTCAGGAATGGAAAATCATTTTCGGGTAAGAAAAGAAATGGCATTATCGACTCACAAAAGGATGTTGGCGGTTGGCCCGAACTAAAATCTCTCACTCCTCTTACTGATTCAGACCAAGATGGAATGCCCGATGAGTGGGAAACAAAAAATAAACTCAATCCTAATGATGGGAGTGATAACGCTCGATTTGACTTGAGCAAGGGTTTCACTAACGTAGAAGTATATCTTAATGAAATTGTGAAGCAATGAATTCGCTGAACGGTCAACAGCCAACGGTCAACAGCTTGATTGGGTCAATGTGTATGAAAGTATTACTGTGGACTATCGCCTGTGGTCTATGGACTTTCAAAACATACTCTCAAACCAAATATGATTTTGTCGTTGCGAAGGATGGCACCGGAAATTTTGTAACCGTACAAGAAGCTTTTAATGCCGTTCCCGATTTCAGAAAGAACATCACCACCATTTTTGTTAAGAATGGAATTTATAAAGAGAAACTTATTCTTGCCGGATCAAAAACCAATGTGCGACTGATTGGTGAAGACGCAACGAAGACCATTCTCACTTACGATGATTATGCTTCAAAGAAGAATAAATTCGGTGAAGAAATTGGCACAACCGGTTCAAGTAGTTTTTTTTCTTTCGCTGATGGGTTTACAGCCGAACATATCACGTTCGAAAATTCATCAGGCCCAGTAGGCCAAGCAGTTGCTGTGCGCGTAGATGGAGACATGAGCAAATTTATTAATTGTCGTTTTCTTGGATTTCAGGATACACTTTATCCACATGGAGAAAAAAGCAGACAATATTATAAGGACTGTTACATCGAAGGAACTGTGGATTACATTTTCGGGTGGTCAACCGCTGTGTTTGATCATTGTACAATTTTTACGAAGAAGAATGGCTTATACGTCACTGCTGCCTCTACCCTGCCAGAAACAATTTACGGCTTCGTATTTCTCAATTGCAAAATTACTGGTGACGCGCCAGATGCCTCAATTTATTTAGGAAGGCCGTGGCGACCATTTGCCAAAACAGTTTTTATTAATTGTACTTTGGATAAACTGATTAAAGCCGAAGGCTGGCACAACTGGAACAAACCCGATGCAGAGAAAACTTCCTTTTATGCAGAATACAAATCAACGGGCGATGGAGCGAATGACAAAGCTCGTGTGTCATGGTCGCATCAACTTACTGAGGAAGAATTTAAAAATTACACGCTTGAAAAAATATTTGGGGACTGGAAAATAAATTAAGTTCTTACTAAACACAAAAATCATGAAGTCAAATTACATCTTACCGTTATTGTTTACTTTTATTCTTCTGAGATTAGAAACAATGGCACAAGCTGATATTTACAGTGACCTCAAGTTTAAAATGGAACGAGTAGCTGAACCTACTTTTCCAAATTACTCCGTCTCCATCAAAGACTTTGGAGCGGTACCTGATGGATCAACGGTATGTACTAAAGCATTTGCAGACGCTATTGATGCTGTTTCAAAAAAAGGCGGAGGCAAAGTAATCGTACCTCGCGGTATCTGGCTTACTGGCCCGATTCAATTGAAAAGTAACATCAACCTTTATACTGAAGATGGAGCATTGATCACGTTCACTAAAAATTATGACGACTATCCATTGATTGAAACATCGTTCGAAGGACTGAATACCGTTCGTTGTCTTTCACCGATCAATGGAAAGGGTTTGGAAAATATTGCCATCACAGGGCATGGCGTCTTTGACGGATCAGGCGAAGTGTGGCGTCCAGTAAAAAAATCTAAGCTTACCAGCGACGAATGGAAAAAGTTAGTTGCATCAGGTGGAGTATTGAACGAGGCAAACAATACATGGTATCCTACGGAGCGATCGTTGAAGGGCGCGAAAGCTACGGAGACATTCAATGTTCCCGCGAATTTGAAATCAAAAGAAGAGTGGGAATCAGTAAAAGAATTTTTGCGTCCAGTGATGCTAAGCCTTTCGAATTGCAAAAAGGTATTGCTTGATGGACCAACGTTTCAAAACTCACCAGCGTGGTGCCTTCATCCTTTGATGAGCGAAAACGTCACGTTAAGAAATTTAACCATTCGAAATCCGTGGTACTCTCAAAATGGCGACGGTCTCGATTTGGAGTCATGCAAAAATGTGGTCATCGAAAAATGTCATTTCGATGTAGGTGATGATGCCATCTGTTTTAAATCAGGAAAAGATAAAGATGGTAGACTTCGTGGAATACCAACGGAAAATGTGATTGTAGATAATTGTGTTGTTTATCACGGACATGGAGGATTTGTGGTTGGAAGTGAAATGTCTGGTGGAGTAAAAAATGTTAAAGTATCCAACTGTACATTCATCGGTACTGACGTAGGACTTCGCTTTAAAAGCAACCGTGGCAGAGGTGGCGTTGTTGAAAATATCTATATCGACAATATTAATATGGTCAATATTCCTGCCGAGGCACTGCTGTTTGATTTATTTTATGGAGGGAATTCGCCTGTGCCAAGCGCGGAAGAGAAAACAATAGATAAAGAAAAACTTGCAGCGATCGTACCGCCTGTTACAGAAGAGACGCCAGCGTTCAAAAATATTTATATTAACAATGTTACTTGCAAGGGAGCCGGCCGAGCAGTGCTTCTGCAAGGGCTGCCTGAAATGAACCTAAAGAATATTAAACTTAATAATGTTCACATCGAAGCCATCAAAGGAATTGATGTGATTGATGTCGATGGAATTGACATGAAAAACGTTTTTGTTTCGGCAGAGCAAGGTCCAGTTCTAAAAATAAAGAATGGGAAAAATTCTTCATTTGAAAAGTTCTCGTATCAATCCAAAGAAGGTGTGAATATCACCGGGGAATTAACTTCCTCACTCTCGTTTAAGAAATCAGATTTTTCAAACGCTAATCAAATCACTATTTCTCCTGAAGTAAAAAAGGGAAATGTGAAAGTGGAATAATATTTATTGTTTAAACGTGCGATCTAAAAAAGTAACGATCGAATTCGTCATCGGATCAAACCAAGGATGAAACAACCAATACGAGTGTGGTGCATCCTTCAGTTCGATTACTTCTGCTTCAATGCTCAGCGATTTTAGTTTTTCCACCATTGGCTGATAACCTGCAGAAAATCTTTTTTGCGAACTATTGATGAATAAAAAAGGTGGCGTGTTTTTATCGGCGTGATACAGCGCTGATGCCGATTTCCATTTTTCGGGAATAGAATCGTAAGGGCCTTCGAGCCAAACTACATCAGCACTATTTTTATCGCGTTTTATATTTAAGTTGTCAGGGTGAATGAAATCCAACAAACCATCAAGATCAATCACAGCTTGTACGTTACTTGAAAAGTTTTGATAACCGTGGCTGCCTTCAAAAGAATTATCATTATTAGTCGCTCCGATCAATGAAGCAAGTTGTCCTCCGGCCGAGCCACCGATCACGGCAATATGTTTATCATCAATGTGATATTTTTTAGCGTTGGCACGTAGCCAACGAATGGCGGCTTTGATATTGAAAACGGCTGCCGGATATTTTGCTTCGGGCGAGAGCTGATATTCCACACTCACAGCCACATAACCTTTTGATGCCAGCTGTTGTGCGAGTGGCGTGTTCATTGATTTATTGCCTGTGCGCCATCCACCACCGTGAATGAGTACAACGGCAGGAGTATTTTTCTTGATCTCTTTTGGATAAAATAAATCTGCGTGCAATTCCCTTTTACCTATTGGTGTTTCGATTGTGGTGTAGATCACGTCATGTTCTTCTTTAACATCCGAAAGTTGAAAGGGTTTGACAGGAACAATGTTGGGATATTGTTTCAGTAGTTTTCGATGTGTGCTCCAAACTGTATAGCTCGTGTCTTTGGGAATAACCACCTGCCCAAAAAGGTTGGGAGTAATTGCAAAAAGTAAAACGATGAGTCTGTGATGAGCCATTTAGACTGCTTTAGTAATAAAAAAGGCCAATGAATTTTTTAACATTCATGGCCTAAATTTTTTTTACAACGAAACTCCGCGCTTCCACGGAATGAAATCATTCTGACCAAGTTCAACTGCTTTTGCAATAGTTCTTCCGCTGGCTACTTCAATGATAAAATCAAGAATCTCCTCCCCTACCTGATTGATTGTCTTTTCTCCTGAAATAATTGATCCTGTGTTAAAGTCAATGATGTCAGGCATTTTTTCTGCAAGCTTCGAGTTACTTGACACCTTGATCACTTGTGAA
>DASYTA010000371.1:0-1883 GCA_036002745.1 Cyclobacteriaceae bacterium
CGGGGACAGCTCCAGTCTTTAACTAGATTCCCTTTTAATTGCGTCATGCTTGTTTTACAGAACGCAAACCATTAGTCCGGTGCAAACATAAAAAAATTTGTGAACTTGCAACGCATAAAAATTTGGAAATGAAAAACTCAAAATTGATTTGGTTGATTGTTAGTTATTTGTTGTTGGTTAGCTGCGCTAAAAAAGAAACAACGAAAAGCGATAAGAATATTCTAAGTGTAAAGTATGCAAGTGGATTTGCAATTCAAGAATTAGCCGATGGAAACAAACTTGTGGAAGTTGGTTATCCCTATCAAGGTGCTAAGTCAGGTTACAAGTATTTATTAGTGCAAAGAGGAAATGAAATTCCGAAACACGAATCTGATGTTGAAGTCATTAGCATCCCTATTCAATCAATCGTTTGTACTTCCACCACACACATCCCTCTACTTGATTACTTAAATGAAACGGACAAGCTCATCGGGTTTCCTACCACCGATTACATCAGCTCGGAGAAAATGAGAAAGCGAGTGGATGAAGGAAAAGTGAAAGACCTCGGCATTGATAAGGGAATGAACATTGAAGAATTGTTCTTACTCAAGCCTTCGATCGTGATGGGCTATGCGATGAGGAGTGATCTGGGGCAACTGAAGAAAATCAAGGAATTAGGAGTGCCAGTTGTGATCAACGCGGAGTATTTAGAGAAACATCCACTGGGACGTGCTGAGTGGATTAAGTTTATGGCGCTCTTTTTTAATAAGGAGAAGATGGCCGATTCTGTTTTTCAATTTATCGAAAAAGAATATTTGACTGCACAGGCTTTAGCAAAAACAACTTCTTCCAAACCAACAGTAATGAGTGGCATTGTTTATGGCGATGTATGGTTTATGCCGGGTGGCAAAAATTATGCTGCCACATTACTGAATGATGCTGGTTGCAATTATTTATGGAACGATACCGAATCGAACGGGTGGCTGGAAATCGGTTTTGAATCGGTATTCGCCAAGGCGAAAGATGCCGATTTGTGGATTGGCGTTGGTACTTACAAATCATTAAAAGAAATTGAGGCTGCAGAAAAACGCTACGCATTGTTTAAACCTTTCAGAGAAAAAAATGTTTACTCTTACACTGCGCGGCAAGGCGCAAAAGGTGGAAGTGAGTTTCTAGAGTTGGGATACTTGAGACCTGATTTAATCTTGAAAGACTTGGTGAAGATTGCACATCCAGAGTTGTTGCCTGAGTATCAACTTTACTTTCATAGAAGACTTGATTAAAAGAAGTTGATAGTTGTTCGCTAATTGTGAGTAACAAACAACTATCAACTAACAACTGCTAAAGAGCTTTTCTCAAATACACATTTCCATATTTCGATTCAAATGAATAGCGTGGACCATTTCCTGGTTTCGCACTCACAACGGTGTGAAAATCCTTAAATTCGTTACCTGTAAATTTAGAATCGAAGTTGGTGTA
Source organism: Cyclobacteriaceae bacterium (assembly GCA_036002745.1). Taxonomy (GTDB): domain Bacteria; phylum Bacteroidota; class Bacteroidia; order Cytophagales; family Cyclobacteriaceae; genus ELB16-189. The sequence goes on from DASYTA010000371.1 coordinate 1,459, forward strand.
AATATCGCCGTAACTCACTTCAGCTTTCAAATCCCCAACTAGCTTCTCACTGAGTGCTGCATCTACACCTCCGTAAGTTGATTCGGCAACGAGCGGGCCAGTGAAATCTTTTACTTCGATCGTACCATACGTTGATAGAACTTTGGTCTCGACATTTTTCGGAACTTTAATCACCAAGAAAATATCAAAGTCCGTTCCCCAGTTCATTGAATTGTAATCTCGACCGTGTTCATCCTGATATTTTTTATAATCTTCTTTTGTTTTGAACATCATCTTTTGGCCCTTATGCCAGATCGTAATTCGATGAGGAATATTTTTTAAGTCTTTGATTCTCCCTTCAATGGAAACTTCTTTCCCACTTACGGAAGATTCAAGAGAGAAAGCATCATCATTTTCTCCTTCATTGATGCTGACCGAACCTGTGA
>DASYTA010000372.1:0-11073 GCA_036002745.1 Cyclobacteriaceae bacterium
CTCGAGAATAATTCATGACAGAGAGAGAAAAACAGGTTGATGTTTTATTGATCGATGATAGTTTGGACGACTCCGAGTTGACGCTCTATTCAATAATGAGCGCTAATGATCGCTTACACTATCAGCATTTTACGAATGGAGAAGACGCACTTGATTTTGTTTTTAATAACAAAACGAATTGGGGGCAGCCAATCAAAGATCATTTGAAGCTTATCATTCTTGATTTAACGCTCCCTAAGATAGGAGGCTTAGCCATAGCCAGGAAATTCAAAGAGTCGGAGCAAACAAGGACAATACCGATTGTGGTACTGTCTTCGTCAAAAAATGTTGACGATATACACGTGGCGTATGAAATTGGTGTGAACAGCTATGTGATTAAGCCCGACAAGTTTGAAGGCTATTTAAGAAAGATTGGCTCTCTGGCTTCTTATTGGAGTACTGTAAACGAAAGACCCAACTAAAAAAATTCAGTCATGGAAAATCATTATGTTACCAACCGACCTCCGTTTCCCGGGAAAGAAATCAAGACAAAAGATTTGATGAACGAGGAAACGTTGATGTCGAGAAATATTTATTCCTGTTTTCAGTTTGCAAAAATGGTGGTGACGAAAGTAGAGGAAATAGAAACTAAAAAAAGTAAAGTGGTTTTAGTTGCCGATGACGAACCTTTGACTTTTAAACTCATTGACGAATTTTTTAAAGATGCAAATCTGCCCTGTCATATCCTGCAGGCATCCAACGGCAACATGGCCTACGCTATGGCCACCTTAAAAATGCCTGATCTGATTATCACGGATTGGTTAATGCCAGGGCTCAACGGACTTGATCTAGTTACACAATTAAAAGCTAATCCACTGACGAAAGATATACCAGTAATTCTGATCACAGGTGCGTTGTTTCAGCATGATGAATACAACAAAATGCTGGCCGCAGGCGCAGTAGACTGTATAAGAAAACCTTTCGATGATATGGAATTGATTGCTCGTGTTAAAACAGCGTTGGCGCTACACGATGCACTGAAAGAGATCAGAGAGAATGAAGAATCGATTCACACCAAAAATCAATTCCTGCATTTCCTCATGGATGTGGCACCTAACCCCATTTTCTTTATGGACAAAACAGGTTGCGTGCTGGGATGCAACCAAGGATTTGAAAAATTGATAGGAAAGACAAAACCTGAAATCATTCAAAGCGCAATTCACACTCTTCTTCCACGATTTTCAAATCTTTTATATGATCAGGCAACTACCCTTGGCAATGATGTTGTTCACCGGTTTGAAATTGAATTTCAGAATCCTTACGATGAAACGAGAAATCTTTTGTTAACCTGTATTGGTTTAGGAAATCCTTCAGCGAAGGTGGTGATCGGATCAGTAACGGATATTACAGAAATCGTTCAGTCGGGCAAGAGTGCATTAATGAACCTTGAAGTCAGTGTGGAGCGACTTCAAAACGAATTAGACTCCAAACATCAGAAGCTGACAACGCAAGCAGAATTATTGATTCATTCGAAGAATGTTAGATCAAATTTTATCGAAGCAGTGAGCAAGCTACACCCTTATCTTACCAATGAGGGCCGAGCTAAATTTTTTTCAATGCTAAAGCAAATTAACAGGGAGTTTAATGGAGAGATGGAGCTTCATGTAGAAAAAGATTTTGACCGGTTGCACTCCGGGTTTTATTATTCATTAGAAAAGAATTGCCCCACGATTACGAAAAATGAAAAGAGGCTGTGTGCTTATTTAAAAATGAATCATGGAGCCTCTGACATTGCTAAGCTCACCAACAAAAGCCTGAACAGTATCAACGTGGCATTCGCAAGACTTCGGGCAAAACTTCATTTGCCAAACAGTAAAGATTTGCGAAGTTTTTTGCTGGAAATGACATCTCAAAACGAATCGGTTACGACTTAAGAATCGTTAATTCAGTATTCGCTAAAATCGATTGGAGTGACTGGTAGTTTCCCAGTCTGTTGACTCTGATAATGAATCTCAGACTACTTTTCTCCCTACTACTACTTCTTCCTCAACCTGTTTGAAGTAGCCATTGGCCCGAAAGCTCTGGATGAGTATTTCAATAAGATTTTGCAACTCTAAAAGCGTTGGTTCTTTGTGATTTTGTCTTTTGAATAGTTCAATTGATTCGTCAAAAGCTGCATCCCACTCCGGCAGAGACATAACCTCATTATCATTCATAAGAATAGATTTGTTTATCATTTTTATCAAACGATTACTTCTATGTATCCAACCGCGCATGTTCGTTGTTGAATTATAACAAATTAGAAATCAATAACTTGCGGATCAACCGGGAATTAGAATTCGGTAGGGATCTTTTAGAATTCGGTAGGAATTACCTGGAATTCGGCAGGAACTCGAATTCGGTAATAGTTACCGGTTGCAATAAAGTAATTAGGATGTTATTTCTATAACTCCTTCTATCACTTAAGTTGGTATTTTAAATTTGAACCCTTCTAAACCATGAACGATACAACGACATCTGAAATTCAGATGAAAGAAATTAGTAAGCATATTGTTAACGGTAAGGAAATTATAGAGGCGGATTTCAGTAATTGTAATGAAGATCGCATCATCGAAATCCTGTCTCAGGTTAGATCAATCATTAGATTGGGAAATAAGCCCGTTTGTACACTTGGCATATTCAATGACAAAAGCCTTTTGACGCCCAAAGTAATGCACTATTTTAATGAAGGACGAATAGATCCATCACTTTTAGAACGCCAGGCTGTTGTTGGTTTACCAAGAGTGAAGAAAGGAATTATCAAAGGTCATAATGTTCTACAAGGAAATAGTATTAGGATCTTTGAATCCCGGGAAGAAGCGATTCGGTATTTAACGGAGTAATATTTTTGATAAGGAGTCAAGGCACTTCAAAGGTTTAAGGCGTCTAGCACTTGAGAGCATGATAAAACGGCTATCTATTGGTGAAGCAGAAATTAGACTTCCAAGTTTTTTATCCCAAGAACAACCCAATTAATGCTAATCCCCACCAAGTTACTCCTATTACCACAAGTGCAATTTGCCTACCACTAAGAGATGTTTGTTCTTCAACAACGAAATCAGTTGAATTGCGTCTTGCAAAGTTCAGTGCCCGGAAAGGAGGGATTAGAAACACGACACTTAGCAACGAAATTAACCAAAATGGTTCGGGCAAGTATGCTAAAAGGCTGCCAATAAGGAAACCAAAAAAAAGCAAGACTGGAGAATAGCTTTTGGTGTACCCTTTTTCATTAGCATAATCATTTATTATTTTCATCAATGAAGTTAAAAAGAAAATACAAAATATTGTTCGAGCAGCCGGCGCAACATCTAATTTATCTTTTTGTTTAAAAAATCTCCATGCTTTATACATCCACCATAGTTCATACAGGCTAAATGTAAGTATAGAAAAAAGAATGAATTTGGATAGGCTTATTATCCTTTGAGGCTCGATGTCGCTTTTTAAACTCAAATCTTCATGGTCCAAAATTAGATCTTGATTTTCCATTTTGTTCTTATTGTCTTGCTAAAGTAGAACCTTGTATCAAGTTTTCCGAACTTAAAGAGCCTGAAAAAATTTCTTCTGACTATCGCACACTCTGCAAGCATATGTCTCAGGAAGTTTTTCGAAAGGAGTGCCTGGATTTATTCCTGAATCGGGATCGCCATATTGAGTATCGTAAATGGTGAGGCAGTTGCTACATTGATAACGCGTTACTGTCTTACTAGTTTCCTTGTGTTCTAGAGTAGGTTCAAGTGCTTGTTCTTTTTCAGGATTGAGCTGCCGGAAAAATAACTTACTGAGCTCAATCAAAAGCGAAGGAATTATTTCCCTTTGTACGTTTTTCGCGTAAGGATAATAGATTGCATTATTGGGATTAAAATCTTTTGCGTACGAGATCGTGTAGAGATTATTCGATTGTGAGCTGATCTGATCCGGTTCACTTTCAATTAATATCGTGGTGAAAGGGAAATACTCGCGACCAGTTTTGATAGCGAACGTCAAGCCGTAGGTACTGATGTCTTGATGATCGAGATCGTTCACCAAAAATCTTTTCAGGTCGAGCGCTTCATCATCAACTACCGGAAGGTGCCAATTCAATTCAAGAGAGGAGTGGCGTTCGTTGATCCCGAATTTCCCCATCAACTTTTCCCATCGAAGCCTGTCAGTGGCTTTTATCCCTTTAATGATAAATGCTTTCCATGGAATGATATTGATGTTGCTTATGTTTGTCTCCTGGCATAGTTTACAAGCAGCGGTTAAAAAGTCGATGCTATATTTATTGTTGCGCCAATAAAGTCCAAGCCAATATTGATTGTTGAGCATCGCATTGAGTCCTTCATAGTAAGGGAAACTGTTTTCCGGAAGCTTCAACGCTTGTGGAATGGGCTTATAATTCACTCGCAGGTTTTCGTTCTTCACTATCATGTAAAGTTCTTCTGTCGTGAAGGGCTTGTATCCTAAAAACAATTCTTCTAACTTTTTTGAAAGTTTAGGAATGTCTAATCCTGAAATAAGCCGTGGCCAAAGCTCAATACTGTTTTTCTTTCGCCCATCGCGAATGTATAGATACCAGTAGTTGTCTTCACTGGAAGCAACAAAGTTTAATTCACCCGTGAAGAGTGGCACAAGGCTTTGCCGTGGATCAACTAAATTGATTTTTAGTTTTGGAGTGTAATCAAAATTGTCGGTGATCACATTGTAAGTATCTTCTTTTACCCAAGGCGTAGTTTCGATGACATTTACCGCGGCATATGAGCTCACGATGTTTTGATTAACCGATTGATCACTGCCCAACTCGTAATTGATGTTGATTGATTTAAACTGCTGATCGATTTGAGGTCGCGAAGCACCGTTGATAGGGAACATAATATCCTGTCGTGATCCGAACAGCACATATTTATTTCCTGCTTGAGCGGAAATATCCAATATCTTCAACAGGTTCGCCGGGGATAGAAAACCTCCTTTTACAAAAACCCGGATGAGGTCACTCTTTTTCTTTACTTCCATGAAAACTTTTTGCTCGAAATTTTCTGAAAGTTAAGCTTTCAAAACCACTTCCGGCTCTTTTAACATTCTTTGAATTTCTGGCTTGCAGCTTCCGCATCCTAAACCCGCTCCCGATTTTTGACAGAGATCAGTTAATGTGCTGCAACCCCCTTCAATTAGTTTTCGCAAATTGCCTTCGCCCACTTGATTGCATGAGCAAACTAATTTGCCAAGCATGGGTTCGCTTGTTTTACCTGACCGAAGCAATTTCATTCTCTTTTCAGAAAGCTCAATTTTGTTTTCGATCAATGTTTTGAATTCGGCAAACTCTGATTTATCGCCAATTAGTACAGCCCCAAGCAAACGATCATCTTTGATAATACATTTTTTGTAATACCTCATTGATTCGTCAATGAAAAGAATTTCTTCGTACCCGTTTTGGCCAACTGGAACTTCAACCATACCAACGGAGCACAAATCCAATCCCGACAATTTTAAAATGTTCATGGGAACAGCTCCGTCAAACTGACTTTGCAAATCACCATTAATAAAATTGGCGAGCACATCTGCTTGTTTCTCGGCGGCAGCGGTAATGCCGAGCACCTTTCCCTGATGCTCACAAATTTCACCGATAGCAAAAATATTTGGATCGCTGCTTTGTAAATAATCATTTACAATAATTCCCCGCGCCGATTCAATTCCTGCTTCCTGTGCAAATTCAATATTCGGCCGGGTACCCACCGCGTAAACAATAGCATCAATTTGCAAAGAGCGACCGCTACGAAGCTGAGCGCCAATTTTTTTTGTTTTCTCATCGCGGTTCACCATTTGAATCTGATCGTTCATGTAAACCGTAATATTTTTGTCTTCGATAAAATCGAGAAGCAACTGTCCACCTAAGTTATCCATCTGCCGTTCCATTAGTCGACTACCCATTTGAAGAATGGAAACTTCAGCATCAATATCGCGAAGAGCGGAAGCTAATTCTATTCCGAGTAATCCGCCACCAACAATTAGTACAGAACCTTTACGAGGTAGGAATGCTTTTAACTCATCAGCATCTTTGCGCATGCGCATAGTGAAAATTCCAGGAAGGGAGAGGGGAGCATCTTTGGGCACATTGGCTCTAGTACCGGTAGCCAAAATAAGTTTATCGTAGTAGCTTCTATTTCCTTTTTTATCGACAACAAATTTTTCCTTTCGATTGATTTCGACTACTTCATTTTCTAGCTCAATCGATACGTTCAATTTTTCGAATTCACCTTCTTGAAATTTCAGCAACTTTTCCCATTTCAACACGTCATTAACATACTCAGGCAGCAGCACACGATTGTAAAAAGGATATTTCTCTTTTGAAAAAACTTTGATCTGATCTTCACGATTAAGTTCACGATAAGTGCATATAAATCGAAAGGCAGCGGCACCGGCTCCCACGACAATTATTTTTTCAGGTAATTTTTTGTAACGACAAACCTCAACGGCGGAGAATTTGAAATCAGGTTCTTTTGAAATCGGATCAACCCGATTGCTCGTTAAGTTATTAGCCCGTGCGGCATCTCCGGAGAAAATTTTTCCCCAGTGCATCGGCAAGAATACCACACCCTCTTTTATGTCGCCCGTAATTTTTGCACGGACACGCACTGTTCCTCTATCATTGGAGATCACAACTACATCGTCTGCACGGATGCTTCTTTTCTCAGCGTCAAGTGGATGGATTTCCAGATAAGGTTTATTAATGTGCTGAAGAAGTTTATTTACTTTTCCCGTCTTAGTCATCGTGTGCCATTGATCCCGAATGCGACCTGTTGTCAATATCAATGGAAATTCGGGAGATGTTGGCTCTGATGTATTTTCAGCTTCATCAAGTGGAAAGAATTTTGCTTTTCGCGAAGGTGTATAAAACTGGTGATCAGTAAACAGTCGAGATGTTCCTTCGCTTTCTGTATCGCGAACTGGCCATTGAATCGATTTTTCTTTTAATCGGGAATAGTTAAGTCCGCTGATGTCGATGTTAGTACCTTTAGTAAGCGCTGCATGTTCCTCAAAAATTTCTCCGGCTGATTTATAATCGAAACCATGAAACCCCATCTCTTTTGCAAAACGACAAAGAATCTCGCTGTCGGGCAAAGCTTCACCAGGTGCGTCAACAATTTTATTTAAATATCCAATTCTTCTTTCAGAATTGGTCATCGTTCCTTCTTTTTCAAAATGCCCGGCAGCAGGAAGGACCAAGTCAGCAAATGCGAGCGTATCTGAATTTCTTGAAATTTCTTGCACCACAATAAAGCGAGCTTTCTTCATGGCAGCTTCGACACGATTCATATCGGGCAGACTGACGAGTGGGTTGGTACAGGCGATCCACAATGCTTTGAGTTTCCCTTCTTCCAATGCTTCGATCATTTGAGTGGCTGTCAATCCTGGCTTTGGTGAAATTGATTTCACTCCCCAGAAGTCAGCTACTTCTTTTCGATGTTGTTCGTTAGCAATGCTTCGATGTGCGGCAAGCATGGTGGCGAGTCCGCCTACTTCACGGCCGCCCATTGCATTAGGCTGACCCGTAAGTGAGAATGGACCTGAACCTGGTTTGCCAATGTGGCCTGTAATTAAATTCAAACTTATCAGCCCAAAATTTTTCTTCACACCGATGGCGCTTTGATTGAGTCCCATAGCCCACAACGTCAGGAACCCTTTAGCCTCAGCAATGAAGGAAGCAGCTAACTGAATATCTAGAATGGGCACATTACATTTTGCTGCCGCTTCTTCTACAGAAACTAAGAAAACAGATTCACGATATTTTTCAAACCCTTCGGTGTGGTCAGCAATAAACTTCGTATCGATATCTCCGTTTTCGATAAGCGTTCTAGCAATAGCGTTGTAGAGATAGACATCAGTACCTGGAGTGATTTGCAAATGCAAGTCGGCCAATGAACTGCTTTGCGTTTTGCGCGGATCGACCAAAATCAATTTTACTTCTGGATGATTTTGTTTGTGCGCTTCAATCCGCCTGAAAAGAATTGGATGGCACCACGCCGGATTTGCACCGGCAATCAGAAAGCAATCTGCGATTTCGATATCTTCATAAGAAACCGGAACGGAATCTTCGCCGAGCATATTCGAGTAGCCAGCCACAGCACTACTCATGCACAACCGTGAATTAGTGTCGATGTTGTTGGTGCCAAGAAATCCCTTTACTAATTTGTTCGCTACATAATATTCTTCCGTAAGGCATTGCCCAGAAACATAAAAGCCCACCGAGTCAGGGCCATGTTGAGAGATAATGGATTTGAAAACTGCCGCAGCTCGTTTCATTGCAGTAGACCAACTCACGCGCTCCATTGGATGATATTTGCTCCAACGCATTTCAGGGTAAAGCAAACGGTCGTTGGTGTTTTGCATGGCATAGTTGAGGTTCATACCTTTTGAACAAAGCATGCCACGATTCACCGGATGATCTTTATCACCCTCAACAATTAAATTATTTTTTCTGTCCTTCTTTACAATCATGCCGCAGCCTACACCACAGTAGGAGCATGTTGTCTTAAAACTGTTTTCTTTCTGTATCACCAAACTTTATTTAACTCTCGTCTTCAACCTAGCAACCTGCGGCTTTCTCATGCTACTTTCTCTTTATAAAAATCCGATTCATCGATTTCAACCTTCTCTACTAATAGATTTAATAACCTTTCGCGAATGGATTTATATTCCGGGATGTTGACAGTTTCTTTTTTATTTCTGGGTCGCGGCAAATGCACCTCTTCAATTTCCCGAATGGTGGCAGCTGGTCCGTTGTTCATCACTACGATTCGATCAGAAAGAAAAACGGCCTCTTCAATGTCATGAGTAACCATGATGATAGTTTTACTACGCTGTGTAAGGTTCCACAATTTCAAAAGCTCAATGTGAAGCGAGGCTTTTGTTAAAGCATCGAGTGCACCAAAGGGTTCATCGAGAAGCAATACTTCAGGATCAATGGCAAACGCGCGAGCAATAGCAACGCGTTGTTTCATTCCTCCTGAAATTTCTTTCGGATGTTTTTCTTTGTGCTCCCAAAGATTTACCATTCGAATATATTTTTCGACTAACTCCTTCTTCTCAGCTTTTGATTCGGTAGGAAGCGCTGCATCCACCGCTTCAAAAATATTTTGATACGCTGTTAACCAGGGAAGCAAAGAATAATTTTGAAAAACAATTCCCCGATCAGGTCCAGGGCCTTTTATCTCTTTATTGTTGAGCAGAACTTTTCCTTTGCTCGGGAACACCATACCGCTAATGGCATTGAGGATGGTTGACTTACCACAACCTGAGTGACCGATGATGGAAACGATCTGGCCTTTTTCAATTTCTAGATTGATGTTCTTCACTGCTGTGAAACTTCCTTTCAGCGAATTGAAAGTGATTTCCATGTCTTCTATTTTTAAATAACTCATCATTGTCAAGTTTAATCAAACACTAAATGTTACTTTCTTTTCCAGGTAGGAAAATCCTTTATCGAGTAGCAAACCAACAACACCTATAATGAGAATCGCAGAGATAACTTTTTCAAGACTCAGCGCATTCCAACTGTCCCAAACAAAGAACCCAATACCCACACCACCTGAAAGCATTTCACCTGCTACAATTACTAGCCATGCTACCCCAATGCTTAATCGCAAGCCTGTGATAATGTGCGGCAAACTAAATGGCAATAAAACTTTCGTTAAATATTTCCATTTTGAAAATCCAAAAGCCTTCGCGACATTTTTATGATCATCAGGAAGAGAGGCAACACCAAAGGCAGTGTTGATCAATGTTGGCCAGAGAGAAGTAATCACGATGATAAAGATTGTGGCTTTGCTTGCTGACTGAAAAGCAACCAAACCAATTGGAAACCAGGCGAGGGGGGAAACTGGGCGCAGTATTTGAACAATGGGATAAAAAACTTTTCTACAAAAAGCATTTGCACCCATGAGCAAACCAACGGGAATAGCTATCAGTGATCCTAAGAAAAAGCCAGTGAACACTCTTGCCAATGAACTTCCCAATTGCAAGCCAATTCCCTTATCATTCGGGCCGTAATCATAGAATGGATCTTTCACTAAATCCCACAAAACCTGGAATGTTGCCATTGGAGTAGGCAAACCATCAGCAGATGATTTGCTGATGATGTGCCATATCGAAACCAGAATCGCAAACCCAAGCAGACTATAAATTAGGTTGCTCAATGCACGAAATATTTTTCCAAACACTTTATACAACCCTTCTGAAGAAATTTCTTCGCTTCTTCCAAACAATTCCCGAGTAAAGGAAGTGGTGATGGCTATCGCTCGTTTCATTGTTTCTTTCTTTATGGAATTATTCCTTTAGCAACTTTCAAATACTCAGCTGGGTTGTTGGGATCGAATTTTGTTTTATCGAGCTCCAGGGAAAACGGCTTCATGTCATCTTCAGGTACTTTGATTTTCATACTCGCAGCAACTTCTTTGTATAAATCCTGAAGAATGATTTTGTCTGCAATGGCTTTGTAGTTGGGAGATTGTTTCAAGTAATCAAATCGTTCGTACTGTGCCATAAACCAAATAGCATGCGACTTCCGCGGAAAGTTGGTTTCGCCATTGCGATGGAAGAGCATATAGTTGTCGGTATAAATTTCTGTACCTTGATCACAACCTAGATTGTAATCGCCCATTAAACGCGCTTCAATCACGTCGGCCGGTGCATTCACATAAGGAGTTTTACCAATAATCTCTGCTGCTTTCTTCAGGTTGGCGCGATTGTCCAACCATTTGCATGCTTCGAGCACTGCCTTCATCACCGCTTTTAAATCTTCTCTTCTGGTTTCACTGAATTTTGTATTTACGACCAACGCTTTCTCAGGATGATTTTTCCAAATGTCTTGTGTTGAAATTTCAGTAAAACCAACACCTTGTTTAACTGCAACACCATTCCACGGTTCGCCCACACAATAGCCATCCATATTTCCTACTTTCATGTTTGCCACCATTTGTGGAGGAGGAATAGTAATGATCTTGGAAGTTTGTTGGTTGACACCGGCAGCGGCAAGCCAGTTGCGTAACCAGATGTCGTGAGTGCCTCCGGGAAAAGTCATGG
>DASYTA010000373.1:0-4702 GCA_036002745.1 Cyclobacteriaceae bacterium
CTTTTTAGCAAGCTGCTTATCAAAGTTGATTAATAGTTTTTTACTCTAACGTATAATAGACTCAAGGATGGCATGGTTATTTGAGTTAACGAAGTTCACACTTAAAATAAATTGTACCATTTAAAAAACAAAAACATGAGAAAAATAAAAAACATCGGTATGTTGAGAGTTAATGCCGTTTTGGTATTTACTCTCATTACAGGCGCATCCTCTTTTAGCTTTGCTCAAAACTCACTTGAGGCGAGTAGTACTCCAGGGAAACAAGAAATATACATTACAAACAGCTACACTGCCAGGGATGCAGAATTTCTTTCGCGTGCTTCGGAAATTAATATGGAAGAAATTTCGCTGGGACAATTGGCTCAGAAAAGGAGCACGATGGCGGATGTTAAGGATCTTGGAAAAATGATGGAAGAAGTTCATACCAAATCCATGAAAGATCTTACAGCACTAGCAAAAGCGAAAATGATAACCATACCAAAAGTGGAAACTTACAAGGCCCAAAAGGTCTACGGAAACTTAAACAGTAAGACAGACGCTGACTTTGACAAAGCCTATTGCGATGCAATGATCATGGGGCATAAACACGCCATTACCTTGTTTGAAAAAGCGTCCCAGGAATCAGACGATGCCGATATCAAAAAATGGGCAACAGAAACCTTGCCGGTGTTACGAACACATCTTGAGCATTCAATCTCCTGTCTGGAAAAATGTGAAAAGGTGAAAGGATAGTCATCATAAAGAAAAGGGGCTTCTCCAATCCCCGTAAGGAGTGGAGTTGTCTTTTTTCTTAATACCACTTGCTATTTGATCAATAACACTTTATTCAAAGTTTATGAAGATGAGAACTAAGAAGCCTTTAAAAAATGAAAGGTCAAACCATATTAAAGAAAAAATTTCTTCTTACGACACCACAAAAGAAGAGACCAGTACTCCTCAAAAGATAAGAGAAGGAAACGAACCAGAGGCTATTCGCCAGCGGCTGGAAAAATCGAAGTAACAAAATCATTTTTGTTACTTCGGAATCTGCGTAGAGAAATTTTGAACACTTAAGAGGTACGCTTGCCACTATCAATTACCCATTCTGCCGGCTCTTTGTCGAAATCAACATTTAAGTAGAATTGTATTGCGCTGTTACTGACAAACTCTTTAAAAAATTGATTTGGAATGATGTATACAGATGGTAAATCGCTCAAGGGTCCCTTTGCATAAAAGGCAATGTCGAGTTTACGTTGGCCACTTTCCAGTGCACCTGAAATTTCTGTCAGGTTATTTTCACTATAAGTAACTTTCATTTAAAATGATTTAGAGTTCTGCACTAAGTTGATTCAAAATATATCAGTTCATTTCTATCCCGTTAACCCAAATATTGGAAAAGGAAAAACAAAATTCGAAACCAGCCCTTTGTATGCTTTCTTTACATGCGCAGCGTAGCTAATAAGACTTGCATGAAGAGCAAATGCAAACTTGTCATCCAACTTGGCAATTACATTATTGATCAGATCAATTTTATTCTGAAGCAGGGCGGCATTAGCATCATTAATAGGGGTATATATTTTTTCATAAAGTTGAAAATCATGTTTAAAGGTCTTATCAACTTCCTTATAGTAGGGGATGAGTGATAAGGGAGCAGTAAACGTTTTCAGGTGCGCTAGTTTGATGGCATCTACTTTTTTCCATTGATCAATGTCACCATTTCCGATGGAAGCGAAGAGTGAAACAATTGCTGGTGCCTGCAATAATAGCTTTTGCTCCGCTTTAGATAGTTCTTTAAATTCCTCAATCATGTTTCAGATTTCTTTGGTTGAGCAAATGTGATAACGAATGCGGGAGTAGCCCTTACATCGGTTTGAAAACAGTTATATAATTTACAGTTTGTTCAATCGAAAATTTTGGACAGATGTTGTAGAGAATAATCCACATTGTTAACAAATATGGTTTGAATAAGAAATAGAAGACAATCACGATTTGCAGCTTGATTCTTTACTATTAAGGCCAAAATAAGGCGATTGTGAAGAAGGCGCTATTTTATAACAACAATTTTCTCTTTTGCCGATCAATATCATTGAATGAATTAGGAGACACCTCTTGGCATATTTTTTACAGTGTCATTTATTAACCACCAATTGATAGATCAAATCGCCCTTTAGGCTTTGAAGAGCCAAGTAAAAAATATGGGATCACAGTATTTAAGTCTCCATTACAGCCGCGATTTTAAAAACACCAAGTTATGAATCACCCCCCCCCTAGGATGCTTATGAAAACGAGCGCTCAAACCCTTCCCGTTAATGGCAACAAAAAATCAACAAAGAATAGTAAGCGCACTCAAGCGAATGTAGGCAACGACTTTGATGAACCCTTCAATTTGCGTGAATTGCTTCGTGTACTCACGGAGGTAAAAAATGAAAACTTTGCAATTCATTTACCGATTGATGAAGTAGGCTTGAATGGAAAGATTTGTGATACGGTCAACGGGATGATCGCTAACCTCAGTCGCACGGCACTTAAAAATAAAAATCAAGATTGGCTCAAATCTAATCTTGCAAAGTTCACCGTCATGCTGCAGGGGCAGAAAGATTTGAATTCGGTATCGAAAAAGATTCTTTCTGAGTTGGTCAGTGTAGTCAATGCTCACTACGGTGTCTTGTATATTTCTCAACTCGATGAGGTCACTCAAACCGTTAGATTGAAATTGCATTCCAGTTACGCCTGTGAAGATGACAGTAAAATACAAAAGGAATTTTCTATTGGCGAAGGTTTAGTGGGACAATGTGCTTTTGAGAAAAAACGAATTTTAATAACGAGTGTTCCTAAAGGATATGTCAAAATAAGCTCAGGCCTCGGTAAATCAAAACCACTCAGCCTTATCATCTCTCCAATTCTTTTCGACAATAAAGTGAAAGCAATCGTCGAGCTTGCTTCCCTAGGTTCATTCAGCGAAATCCATCTTGACTTCATGATGCAACTGGCGGAAAGCCTTGGTGCAATATTGAACACAATAGAAGCATTTGCCAGAACCGAGGAGTTGCTCGCCCAGGCGCAATCGCAGGCGGTCGAGTTAAATACGCAGCAAGAAGAACTGAGAATCAGCAACGAAATGTTGGAAGACAAAGCCTTATTGTTGGCCACTCAAAACAAAGCGCTTGCTTTTCAAAACGATGAGAAGGAAAAACGTGCTGAGGAGTTACGTATTATCAACAATGAACTGGCTTTTCAAAATAAAGAGAAAGAAAAACGGGCCGCAGAGTTGAGCATTGCCAACAAGGAAGTAGAAGACTCGAAGAAATCACTCGAAGAAAAAGCGACACAGCTCGCGCTTACTTCCAAATACAAATCTGAATTTTTGGCGAACATGTCGCACGAATTGAGGTCGCCCTTAAACAGCTTACTGATTCTCGCCCAGCAATTGTATGAAAATGAAGAAGGCAACCTGAGTGACAAGCAAGTGCGTTACGCCAAAACAATTCACTCTTGCGGTGACGACCTGATTCAGCTAATTAATGATATCCTTGACTTATCCAAAATTGAATCAGGGATAATTTCAGTGAACACATCAACGATACGTATCTCAGAGATAGCAATGTATTTGGAGACAACGTACAAACCCATCTCCGAATACAAAAATATCAACTTTAGTATCGAAATAGATAAAGAGCTACCAACGTCTATGAATACGGATGTGCTGCGCTTGAACCAAATTTTGAAAAACCTTTTATCCAATGCATTTAAGTTTACAGAAAAAGGGAAAGTGACGCTGAGAATTGCAGAGTCAAAACGCCAATGGAAACATGAACATGCTGCCCTTCACCGTTCTAAAAAAGTTATTTCATTTTCCATTCAAGATACAGGGATCGGTATTCCTGAAGAGAAGCAGCTTATTATATTTGAAGCATTTCAACAAGCCGAAGGTTCTACCAGTCGTAAATACGGAGGCACCGGCTTGGGCCTTTCCATCAGTCGAGGCTTGATTGAATTATTGGGTGGTGTCATAGAATTGAAAAGCGAATTAAACCGCGGAAGTACATTCACGCTTTTTCTACCGCTGGAAATGATGCCTAGTTCTTTAACCAATGATGAAGCTCCGCTAAAAGCAAAAAGTAGTAAAGCACTTATTTCCGAATCGTTAGAAGCAAAAGAGCAGCGAAGAGATGATTCTTCGATTTCTCGTTCTGTGATCGTGGAGAAAAAAAGAGAAGATGAATTGGAAATTGCGGGGGAAGTAATTGATGAGACCGGTGACGACAAGAGCAATATTATAGCGGATGACAAAATTATACTCGTCATAGAAGATGATCTGCGCTTTGGCAGGATTATGATTGAGAAAGCACATGAAAACAGGATGAAGGCTATCGTTGCAACCTCATACCTGGAAGTTTTTGATTTCATCAACCGTTTCCATCCGATCGCTATCACGCTCGATGTGAATTTGCCGGCGACCAGTGGGTGGAAGGTCATTAACATGTTGCGCAACGATCTGAAGTATTGTCATATTCCCGTTCATGTGATCTCAGGGGAGGAGAATCGCATTATGGCCTTGCGGCATGGTGCCAGAAGTTTTCTACTCAAGCCACTGGAAAATGGGTTACTCAATCAGCTTTTCATCGACATACTTGCATCCGCACAAAAAGCAACGAAGAGTATTTTGGTTGTAGAAGACAACGAGTTGGATTCATCTCAAATTGTAAAAATGCTTTCGGGTGAT
>DASYTA010000374.1:0-8387 GCA_036002745.1 Cyclobacteriaceae bacterium
GAAGGCCGCTCGCTCAATAGAAGAGTGGAGTTCAGGGTGTTAGGAAATTAATAACACAATTACTTTTATCGCTGTCAATCACTGCTTCTCTTATCTTTGTAAAAAAAACAACTTGACAGTAGTACCTTATAAAAATGATGAGGCCACAAAAAAAGTGCAAGTGGCTAAAATGTTTGATGCCATCAGTGGCAAATACGATTTCCTCAATCACTTTCTGAGTTTAGGCATTGATATTCGCTGGAGAAAAAAAGCGATTCGTTTGCTGGCAAAATCAAACCCAAAATTTATTCTTGATGTAGCTACTGGCACGGGCGACTTTGCTATTGAGGCATTGAAGTTAAATCCTGATAAAGTAATAGGCGTGGATATTTCGGAGGGAATGCTGGAGGTTGGGAGGAAGAAACTGAAAGCCAACGGCCATGAATCAGTAATTGAACTTAAAAGAGCCGATTCAGAAAATCTTCCATTTGAAGAAAATAAATTTGATGCTGTGATCGTTGCATTTGGTGTGCGCAACTTTGAAAATCTGGAAGCAGGACTTGCTGAAATGCTAAGAGTTATTAAGCCTGGCGGCAGGGTAGTAGTGCTCGAATTTTCTAAGCCTCGTGCTTTCCCTATGAAGCAACTTTATTCATTTTATTTTAAATATATTCTTCCAAAAATTGGTAAGATATTTTCCAAGGATTCCTCCGCTTATACTTATCTTCCTGAATCAGTTCAAGCTTTTCCGGATGGTAATGACTTTCTTTCCATTCTTTCCAAACTCGGCTATAAAAACGCAACATGCCAACCGTTGACCTTCGGTATAAGCTCGCTCTACACGGCTACAAAATAGGGTTGACCTGTTTGCTGTTAGTGATGCTGCCACAACTTGGGCAAGCGCAGATATTTCGTTGGGCCCGACAGCACAATCCAGATTATGATAAGAAAAAATTCACTTATGGTTTCAGTATCGGGTTACACACCTCTTCATATCAGGTAAAGTATTCTGATAAATTTGTTTCGAAGCCGTATGACACGGTGCATTCGGTTCAGGCGGTGTATCTTCCCGGTTTTTCACTTGGATTCTTAGTCAACTATCGACTCACCGAATTTTTGGATTTGCGTCTTATGCCAAAAGCAGGATTTTATGATCATAAGTTGTATTACTATTATACCAATGCACCAACTCAATCACAATTGGTTGAAACTACAATAGTGGAGTTTCCTCTTTTGTTAAAATACAAATCGGTGCGAAGAGGAAACGTGCGGATGTACATGGTGGGAGGCATAACACCTGCTTTCGAAGCGTCGGGCAAAAACGACATAGGCAATTCATCAGCCGGGCTTTCTATTCAGAAACGAAATTTGAGCATGGATCTTGGTTTCGGATTTGATTTCTATTTTCCACTGTTTAAGCTTTCGCAGGAAATCCGCTTCTCTCGAGGGCTCCTTAATATGATGGGCCCCCAGCATACAATTTATCAGGATCCCATTAGCCGATTGAACACCAATACGATTGCAGTTTATTTTATTTTCCAATAATTATAACTCTCTTTTAATAAGTCATGGATAAGCGAATTGCCTTTATAACAGGTGCCACTTCAGGTATTGGCGAAGCAACTGCTGAGTTGCTGGCTAACAATAATTTTAAATTGATTCTTTGTGGAAGAAGAAAAGACCGGTTGGAGTTATTATCGAAAAAATTATCTGCTTCAACGGAAGTAACTACCTTAACTTTTGATGTTCGCAATAATCAGGAAGTTATTGACTCTATTAAGTCATTGCCCGAGCCTTGGAAGAAAATTGATGTGTTGATTAATAATGCTGGTAACGCTCACGGACTGTCTCCAATTCAAAGCGGAGATGTGAAGGATTGGGATGCCATGATGGATATTAATGTGAAGGGGTTGCTTTACGTTTCCAAAGAGATAATGCCAACAATGATGGATCGGAAGCGTGGCCATATTATTAACATTGGTTCTATTGCAGGAAAGGAAGTTTACCCTAACGGGAATGTTTATTGCGCGAGCAAGTTTGCAGTAGATGCGATCACCCAAGGAATGAGATTCGATTTGAATCCTTACGGAATCAAAGTGACCGGCATTCATCCGGGATTGGTTGATACAGAATTTTCGTTAGTGCGATTCAAAGGAGATGCTGAACGAGCTAAGAATGTTTATAAAGGAATGCAGCCTCTTGTGGCTGAAGACATTGCCGATCTGATCTTATTTACTTTGACACGACCTGATCATGTTGTTCTGGCAGATATGGTCATTTTACCTACGGCTCAAGCCAGTGCGACTACCGTAAAAAGAGATTCCTAATTAGTTTTAATTTCTCTAAAACTTTTTATTCCGTTTCTCCATCTATTCCTTAATGGACGATTTGTCCATGAGAAACTCATAAACATTCGTATATGGAAAAGATATTCACGCTCGTATTTTTCGCTTTAACGGTTTTAGGAGTAAGTGCCCAAGAAACAAAACAACAGGTGATGGAAAAACGCGCAAAAGAACTGCATCGCGTTATCAGTCTTTCGGACAAAGATGCATGGAGAAAATTCATCAAGGAAAATTATACCCAAGCGCTTATTGATAAACCGATGAGATCACAGGTTTCAAAAAGTAATGATGGTGAAACAACTTCTGATAAAAAGGAAATTGGAAATAACCTTGAAGGTAAAGTTGCTATGTTTGAACGCCTTCACAATGATTTTGGTGGAACTAAAATTTCTTCGATAAAAATGAATGGAGATGAACTTGAAATGCAACTCAGCGGCGACGGCTTAAGCGGTTCATTCAATTTAAAGTTTACTACAACTCAACCTTATCTTATCGATGGTGTAGGAGTTCGGGCTCAGGCAGGTGGTCTTCGTTAATAAAATTATTAACTGATTATGCTAGAAAGAATGCGCAAGATTAAAGAAGAATTGCTGGTCTTCTTGCGATATGGCGTAGTCAAACCGTAAAACAGTGCTCTCGTTCCAAGCGATTCTCAAGCCCATACCTTCTGAATGACGGAGGTTGTTAGAAGTCAAGTTGGAGAACTCGTCCCACACACCACCAAAATCATAAAACGGAACAGCGCTGAACTCTAAATGCTGTTTGATAAATCGCATTTGAGCGAAGCGCCAACGCAATTCGAAATTATTGAAACTCATCACGCGACCAAGAAACCTGCTTTGTTTGTAACCGCGTAACGTATTAGGACCGCCAAGTCCCTCGATGCTTCCTTCTGAACTCCATTGATCCTGGTATTCATAGAATGGTGCGTCTAATGCAGTGTATCCCATTGATAGTCGACCTGCAAAGATCAATCGCTTGAATGTATTTGGAAAAATCTTTTTATAGTAATTGACGTGTCCAAATGTTTTGTTGAAGTCGAAGGCAGAGCCAAATGACTTCAATGAAAGCTCATTGGTCACTTCGGCAAAAATCCCATTACTAGGATCCGGTTCTAGATCGCGTGTGTCATAAATTAAACCCACTTGACCAATGGTGATGGTGTTATTTCCTAAACCCAATAATTTTCCATTATTATAATCATTCAGAATTAGAGAATTACCAGCGAAGGGAGTCATGTTTACATTTGCAATTTCATAACCAATCAACGCCCTTAATCTTCCTTGCAGATAAGAGTGTTCCATGCTGATGTTTAGCACTCCTTCTTTCTTGTTATAAGTGTTGTAGAACTCATTGGGACCTTGTAAAAAATTTTCTTCGTAGTCCTTATATTTTGCATTGGTCACAAGGTTACCGTCCGTATCTATATATTGCAATGGAGCTAAACTCTGTTGCGCAGTAATACCAAAGTATAATAGATTGGGGTTAACTTCATAGCCACCTTCTGCACGAAGGCGCCATTTCGTATTAAAAATATAAGGGATATCAAGACGGAGAAAAAATTCACGCTGATCTTTTGTGGTGTTGAAAACAACGAAATCGAACTTGGCTCGGTAGGCAGTATAAGCGAAAAACGGATCGCGCCTTTTGCCGTTGAAGAAAAGAGAACCTTCAGCTCCATATCCAAAACCATTGATTGGATCAGAACTTAAATCAGGTGCACCGGTAACATACCAACCTTCTTTTTTATCATTTAGATCTTCATCCGATAGCTTCTTTTCATCCGCAATGGCGAAAGGCAGTTTTGTAGAGTCGCTATTTTGATTTTGAGAAAATAATCCAGTGCTAATTAGCAATAGCGAAAATCCAATAATGAGACTAAATCGAATAGGTAGAGTAACTTTCATTTGTTTAGAGCATTTCGCCCTTAGACAAAGGAAAAGAGTATTTCATTCCGGAAAAATAATGGAGAAAGAAAAAAAATTGAAATTCTTAGACCTAATTACCCAACGGCGTTGCCACTCTTAAAAAAAATGTGGAAGGTGAGGCCACTGCTCTCGCTACGTTCTACTTCTATTTTCCCACCCAGGGCCTGAACCTGAGTTTTTACCAGGTATAAGCCAAGCCCTTTGCCGTCCACGTGATCATGGAAGCGGCTGTACAATGAGAAGAGCTTATCGCGGTATAAAGTAAGATTGATACCCAAGCCATTGTCGGACACAGTCATGCAGGTGAACTCATTCTTGTTTTCTGTTCTTATTGTTATTACAGGACTAAGTTCTGGTTTGCGATATTTTATTGAATTACTAATAAGGTTCATCAAAATGCTATCTAAATATGGCCTTATCGTTTTAATGGATGGAGCTTTTGAAAAATCTGCTTGAATTAGAGCTCCGGTTTCAGTGATTTCTTTCTCAAGATTAATTCTCACCAACTTCAATTCTTCTTCAAAATTGATATCAACGAGTACGGAAGAGTTATTCTTTTTAACTTCTAAAATAGTGTTCAAGTCTCGCACTACTCTGTCTAATTCAAGAGCGGTAGAAGTAAGGCCTTGATGTATGAAAGCCACATCGCTTGGGTTCTTTCCAGAAATCTCGAGTAACTGACCCAAACCCAGAATTCTTGCTACCGGTGCCCGCAAGTTGTGCGATGAGATAAATGCAAACTGTTCTAGCTGTTGATTGTATTCCACTAGTTCTTGTGTTCTCTCGTCAACTTCTTTTTCCAGGTTTTCATTTCGGAGCTTAATCTCTAGATTTTGTTTTTCAATAATGATATTAGCTTCTTCAAGTTTTGTTTTTTGCGTGCTCACCAAATCACGTTGGCTCAAAATCTCTTCGTTGCGTTGTATCAACTCTTCATTTTGAGTTGCAATTTCATCTTGCTTTTCGGCCAATTCTGTATTGATCCGGCTTAATAAATTATTGCTATCCTTTAGCTCTTCAGCCTGTGTGAGAATTTCCTCATTCTTTTCGTTGATCAATTGATTCAGATTTTTCAACTCTTTGTTTGCTTTGTCTTGCGCCTGATAGTAACGATAAAGAATAAGTATGGCGATGACTACCGAAAGAATAAGAGTGATCGCGAAAATTAAAAAGCCAGTCTGCGATCGAATGCGGGTATTCTGAAGTTCAATCTGGGATTGCTTAAGATTATTCTCATTGTGCAGTTGAGCAATCTCTTCTTCTTTTTTATCAATTTGATAGAGGGCATTTATTTCGGCAACTTTAATGACCCCCTGATTATTACTGATGCTATCATTCAGAGCAATAAATTTATCGGCATATAAGAGAGCTTTTTGATAATTCCCTTGTGCTTTGTACAGAGTAGAAAAATATTGGTACGACTTTCTAAGTTGAGCTAAGGAGCGTGTTTCTCGCGCAAGGTCTTCTCCTTTACTCAAGAAATTGAAAGCTAAGGAGTAGTTTTTAATTTCTGAATAAGTTGCACCAACTTCGTTGTAGGCCAGGCACAGCCCTTCTTTATTGTTTAATTTTTGATCCAGGCTAATCTCTTCGAAGAAGAACTCCAGGGCTTTACCGTATTGTTTTTGCAATCGGAAGACCATGGCAATGTTATAGGTAGTTCCGGCAATACCATCTTTATGATTAATTTCCTTTCTAAGTTGAAGGGCCGTCTTAAAATAGGGTAATGCTCGATCGTATTCTTTCTGCTCACGAGCGATCACACCCAATAAATTATTAGCAAAAGCAATTCCAAATTTGTCTTGAATTTCAGTCATTAATTTTAGAGAGTGCGTAGCATTTTCGTTAGCCAAACTGAAATTTGTTTGCCATACATACATCCAACCCATCAAGCCATAGATTTGTGCAACCTGTTGTCTGCTATTTAGAGTTTCCTCAATTTTTAGAGAGTTCAAAAAATATTCAAGTGCTCTAGGAAAATCATTTTGTCTTAAAAATACCTGACCAATATTTTTCAATATAATGCCGTGATATCTTTTGAATTCATGCGCTTTTAGTATGTCGAGAGCTTGAAGGTATAATTGAATCGCACCTTTAAAATCACCATTCAGAAACAAAAGCTCACCTTTGTTTATAGAATAAAGCATCAATAGTTCAGGGTCTTTCAGCTGCTTGACTGTTCTATAAAATTTGTTGTAATAATAATTTGCTGAATCATAGTTGGAAAGACCTTTGTGAGCGAATCCAACTGCATTCCAAGTTTCGGCTACCAATGCACTGTCGTGGAATGACTCTCTCATTTTTAGAGATCGGTGCAAATAATAGAGCGATTTTTCGTAGTTAGAAAGATCGGAGTACAACAGCCCTGTGTTGTAGTAGGCAGAGGATAATGCAAATGGTTTGATGGTTCCTGCTGGAGCGTTAATCGAAAGATTGTAATAACTCTGTGCTGAATCAAACTGAGCCTGAAACCGAAAAATATTTCCGATTCGGGTGTTGGTATAAGACGGATACTCTCCAAAATTTTTTCCTTCGGTCCTCCTCACAGCCAGCCGGTAGTAGGTCATGGCCTTAGGATAATTGCCTTGGTAATAGTAGTATAATCCGAAATCGGTAAGCCCTTTTATTTCACCTAGCTGATAGTCTATTCTCTGAGAGAGTGCCAGGCATTGCCGGGAGTACTCCATTCCTTTTTCAAAATCGTAATCCCAATAAACTGCTGCTAGCTTATGGCAAAGATCGGCCTTCACTTTAGTGTCTGTCGTTTTCGCAAGAGTCGACTTTAGTAATTCAATTTCTTGAGTCTGCGAAAAAGCTTTGATACCAGAGAGCCAAAAAGAAATGACGACGAGCCAACGATAGATATTCAAGCCAAATATTTTTGACATAAATATACACGTTATCTGTAATGCATGATCGAGGTAAAGTGGAATCTTAATGGCCAGACTTAGGATAGCCATTATCTCAACATGATCCAATAGACTGATCGTTATTTCAGGGAGATGGCAAAAGGATTATATTCGCGAAATGAAAATGGATTCTTTACCCGATACCATTGAGGAATTCCTCGCGCAAGGTGAGTTATCCTATCTGCCTCATCTGTCGGTTGATTGCGTTGTGTTTGGTTTTCATGAGGGTCACTTAAAAGTTCTCTTGCTCCAGTGGAACGATACCAACGAATGGTGTCTTCCGGGTGGTTTTATAGAACACACTGAACCTTTGGATTCCGCTGCCGTACGAACTGTCTATCAACGGACAGGATTGAAGAATATTTATTTACGGCAGTTTCATGCATTTGGAAATCCTTCCCGTCAAAGAGGAAAGGATGATACTAAAATTTTAAAAGGAGCGAAGCCCGATTCATGGATCATGAAACGGTTTATCACTATTGGCTATTGGGCGCTTGTTGAATATTCCAAGGCAGTTCCCATTCCTGATCAGTTTTCGTCGCAATGTTGCTGGGTTAACGTCACCAAAGTGCCGTCACTTATTCTTGATCATAACCTTATCCTGGAGAAAGCGCTGCAGTCGCTACGCTTAAGTCTAAATGATTATCCTGTAGGTAAGGATTTGCTGAGTGAAAAATTTACTATGCCTGAATTGCAACGACTGTATGAAACTATTCTGAATAGAAAATTGGATAGAAGAAATTTTCAGAAGCAAATTCTTTCGATGGGTATTCTGGAAAGACTAAAAGAAAAGAAAAAAGGTGGGGCTCATAGATCACCATTTCTTTACCGCTTTGATAAGAGAAAATACCTGCTGGCACTGAAACAAGGTTTACGTACCAGTTTCGCTTAAAAGAGAAAGCACCAACTGGTGCTTTTCTCTTTATGAAATGACGACTACGAAATTATTATTTCGTGTCAAGTTGTTGCATGTATTTTTCTGAGTTTGCTCTCGTTGCTGCTGGAGGATTCATGCTCAATGATTTCTTGAAATTCTTGATCGCATTCGGTTTGTCTCCTTTTAAAGCGTAGGCTTCACCAAGGCTATCAAATGTATTGGCACTTTTTGGATAGCGTTGCGTGTTGATGGTCAACACCTCAATTGCTTTGTCATGCAGACCTTGATTGATTAATTGATAACCATACGTGTTGATCTCTGCTTCGTTTCCACTGGCAACAGCTTCAGT
>DASYTA010000375.1:0-2567 GCA_036002745.1 Cyclobacteriaceae bacterium
TAAGACAAAGAGGACACAAAGCTTCTTCATGTAGGATGGGTTGAGCAATCAAGTTAAAAACATTTTTAAAATGATTACTCAATCCAAGTGAGTCTTATCCTTTTAATTTTTATGAGACTTTGGCCATCTCCCAGCCGATAATACTTTTCTTGCGAGCTGCATTCCATCGATATTCTCCTAAAACTCCATCCTTGCGAATCACACGATGACAAGGTATGAGATAGGCAATATGATTAGAACCCACTGCTGAGCCAACGGCTTGCATCGCCTTTGGGCTTTTGATCGTTGAGGCAATTGTTTGGTACGTTGTAACACTGCCCATTGGTATTTTTAGCAAAGCTTCCCATACTTTGATTTGAAAGTTCGTTCCTTTAGCAAATACATGCAGAGGTTGTTTGAGGTTGACACGATTGAAAATCTGATCAATAAATTTTTGAGTTAGTTCCGTACTTTCATTAAATACAGAATTGTTCCAATGCGTTTTCATCTTTTCAAGCTCTTCGCGTGGCTCTTCGTCGGCTTGCAAAAAGGAAAGCCAGCAAATCCCACGATCAGTTACTCCAATCAGCGCAAGCCCAAAAGGTGTTTCATGAAATCCATATTGAATACGAATACCTTCGCCATGCAGCTTATACTCTTGTGGCGTCACTGCCTCAAGTGTAGTAAACAAATCATAAATCCGAGATTGGCTTGAAAGTCCGGCGGCATCGGCTGCATCGATAAGGTTTTTAGTTTTTGCCAGCTTGTCTTTGAGGAAGTCGACGGTTAGAAATTGTAAAAATCGTTTAGGGCTAATACCTGCCCACTCTGTAAAAATACGCTGGAAGTGGAAAGGTGATAGGTGCACTTTTTCAGCAACCTCGTCTAGTTCGGGTTGACGTTGAAAATTTTCTTCCAAATAGCGGATGGCTTGTTCGATCCGCTGGTAGTTGATATTCTCTGTGATCATCATCATAAAGCTATAATTTTTTGATGACTCAAAGTTGAGGAGGAATGCAGCTGTTTTCAACCCGCTTCTTGCTTAGTTGAATTGATTAATTCCTTATTTTTGAAGCTTACTTAAGCCGTTAATCATGCGACAACCCCTATTAAGTGAAGGTGCTAAAGAATTAAGCTATGAGATTCGCGAGATCGTGAAGAAAGCCGAAATGGTGAAGGCGGCCGGCGAGACGATTTATTGGGAAAACATTGGAGACCCCGTTCAGAAGAAGCATATCATTCCGGAATGGATAAGGGAAATTATTGCCGGCTTGGCGAAAGAAAATGATTCTTATAGTTATTGTCCTTCAAAGGGGATTTTAGAAACGAGAAAATTTCTGGCAGAGCAGACCAACTTAAGAGGCGGAGCACAAATTTCTGCAGAAGACATTTGTTTTTTCAATGGCTTAGGAGATGCAATTGGGAAAGTGTATCAATACATCACACCCACTTCTCGTGTGATTGGTCCATCGCCGGCTTACTCCACACACTCCAGTGCTGAAGCTGCTCACGCTAGTCATGAACCTCTAACGTATCGACTTGATCCGAATAATAAATGGTATCCTGACCTGGATGATCTTTATAACAAAGTGAAGTACAACCCGAATGTTGTGGGCATTTTGCTGATCAATCCCGACAACCCAACCGGGATGGTCTATCCGTTAGAAACATTGAAAAGGATTGTTGCCATCGCACGGGAGTTCAAACTTTTTTTAGTGTGCGATGAAATTTATTTGAACATCGTTTATAATGGAGCAAAGACTTTTGCTTTGTCGGATATAATTGAAGATGTTCCAGGTATTGCTATGAAAGGAATTTCTAAAGAGATGCCGTGGCCAGGTGCTCGTTGCGGATGGATGGAATATTATAATCGCGATAAAGATTCTGATTTCGGACGCTTGTGTTTGGCTATTGACAACGCGAAAATGATTGAAGTGTGCTCCACTAAATTGCCTCAACTTGCCATTCCAAAAATATTAGGTGATCCCAGGTTTAAAATCTATCGTGAAGAGACGAATCAAAAAATTGGACGGAGAAGCAAAATAATATCCGAGATTTTAGGTTCTGTCCCTCAACTCATGTTCAATGAAACTTTCGGTGCGTTTTATAACACTATTATTTTCAAGGAAGGAACGCTAAAGCCAAATCAAAAAATAAAAATTGTGAATAAATCAATCCAGAAAATGGTAGAGGGTTGGGTAGGTGAACCTATTCCATTTGATAAGAGATTTGTTTATTACTTGCTAGGCGCCAAAGGAATTTGCGTGGTTCCGATTTCATCGTTCTGTTCGGAGTTGCAAGGTTTTCGTGTTACTCTTTTGGAGGAAGATGAGGTTACGCTGATTAAAATATTTAGCGCAATTCGTGATGGGATTGTTGAGTATTTAAATTCGTAATCAATTTTATAGCTAATGAATTTGTTGAATTATATTTTGATTGCAGGGTCGGCTTTTATTTTCTCCTGCCATAAATCTGAACCCACACCTGCTGACAATACTGGCTATAGCACACCCGATCAATACGCCGGGTATACTTTAGTTTGGAGCGATGAGTTTTCTGGAAATGCGATTGATGCGACAAACTGGTCC
>DASYTA010000376.1:0-13084 GCA_036002745.1 Cyclobacteriaceae bacterium
TGAAAAGAATTGGTTAAGGGCACAGAAATTGATAAGTGAATTATTTGATAGCTATGAAGGGCAAAATTGTTGTTGACTATTTTTTTGAACTTATTGATCGTAATATGCCGATAAATGCATATAAATTTGATTTACGATGAATAAACTTGCTTCCCTATTTTCACCGCTGATGAAAACTGTCGATCAGCTCACAAGCGAATTTGAACTTATTCCGGAAGACAGGAAAAAACTTCTAAAAGAATTAACAGATTTTGTTGAAGAGAAATTTAAGACTCATGAAGAGATTTCTCTGAATTTTATTTGCACTCATAACTCGAGGCGAAGTCACATCGCACAGATTTGGGCACAAACCGCGGCGCATTATTTTAACATTTCGAATGTAAAGTGCTTCTCTGGAGGAACCGAAGCAACGGCATTTAACCCGCGAGCTGTAAAAGCCATGCAAGATGTTGGCTTTAACATTTCTAAAGTAAAGGAAGGAGACAATCCTCAATATGAGGTTAGATTCTCATCTGATGCTGCACAGATCATTTCATTTTCAAAAAAATATGATGATCCGTTAAATCAAAGTAAAGACTTTGGCGCGATTATGACCTGTTCACATGCTGATGACAATTGCCCAATGGTACTCGGTGCATCAAAAAGAATTGCCATCACTTACGATGATCCCAAAGATTTTGACGGGACAACCCAGGAAGCGGAAAAGTATGCTGAGCGTGTTCGAGAAATTGGTCGAGAAATGTTGTTTGTGTTTTCAAGAATCAAAGTTTGAATAAGTGCTGATGAAGAAATATATAGCTGAACTCATCGGAACTTTCGCCCTTGTCTTCTGCGGCACTGGTGCAATCATTATCAATCAGGAATCATCAGGCGTAGTCACTCACGTCGGCATAGCAATCACCTTTGGGCTGATTGTCATGGCGATGATCTACGCTCTTGGCCCAATTTCCGGAGCTCATCTTAATCCTGCTGTAACAATTGCTTTTGCCACCGCGAAAAGTTTTTCGGTAAAAGAAGTTCTTCCGTACCTATTAAGTCAAATTGCTGGCGCATTTCTCGCCAGTGGTACTCTCCACTTTCTTTTTCCCTCAAGCGAATTACTTGGCTCGACAATGCCCGCGGGATCTGAAGCGCAGTCTTTCATTTTGGAATTTATCCTGACCTTCTTCTTGATGCTGGTCATCATTCAGGTTGCCACTGGCTCAAAGGAACAAGGCATGTTTGCTGGGCTTGCAATTGGAAGCACGGTGTTACTTGAAGCTATGTTTGCTGGGCCGATCTGCGGAGCATCGATGAATCCTGCGCGATCTCTTTCGCCGGCAGTTGTGTCAGGACATTTAGAGCACTTGTGGATTTATTTGACTGCACCGGTTACTGGAGCAATCACGGCAATCTTTGTTTGGAAGCGACTCAAATCTGAGAGTGAAGACTCAAATCAAAATACATAAAAATCATGGGCGTAGAAATAGTTAACCTTAGCTCTGAACATTACTCAGCCGTAAGAAAAATCTATGAGAGCGGCATTGCCACAGGCAACGCAACTTTTCAGACTGAAGCTCCCGAGTGGAATGAATGGGACAGTAGCCATCTGAAGAATGGCAGAATTGTCGCAGTTGAAAATAGTGAGGTGATTGGTTGTGCTGCCCTAACTCCTGTTTCAGGAAGATGTGTTTACGCTGGAGTTGCTGAAGTTAGCGTCTATGTAAGCGCCAGTCATAGAGGCAAAGGCATCGGAACGCTGCTGCTTGATCACCTGATTTCCGAAAGTGAAAGAAACAACCTTTGGACATTACAAGCAGGCATTTTTCCGGAGAACGTTTCAAGCTTAAAGATTCACGAAAAGGCAGGATTTCGCAAAATTGGATTGAGAGAAAAGATTGGGAAAATGAAAGGTGTTTGGAGAGATACAGTTTTGCTTGAGAGGCGAAGCAAAATAGTGGGGGTTTAGTTACATATCTTAAATTCATTTCTTTCATCAAAATGCAAACACGGACAACGGATTTGAGGTTCTTCAATAATGAACTTAAAAGGTTTATTTACAAAAGAGTTAAGGATAAAGAACTCACTGAAGATATCGTTCATGATGTTTACCTGAAAGTTCAAAACAATATCAATCAGCTTCATCATGATGAAAAAATAACTGGCTGGATATATAAGATTGCCAGGAATGCTATTACAGACTATTTCAGAAGTAAATCGAAAGTTATTAAGACGCATGATCTTGATTGGGAAAGTGATAGTAATGTGCTCAACGATTGTGTTTCTTACTGTTTAAACGAAATGCTTTTAACATTGCCTGAAAAATATCGCGAGGCAATTGAACTCACCGAAATTCAAAATCTATCGCAAACAGATTTGGCAATCAAACTTGGTATCTCATATTCAGGTGCAAAGTCAAGGGTGCAGCGTGCCCGCCAAATGTTGAAAGAAAGAATGGACGATAGCTATCGGATCAAAACGGACTCGTATGGAAACGTGATTGTGTGCGAAAACCGAGTGCCGTGCGGTTGCTCTCAGTCTTTCAAAGAAACTTGTTAAAGGCAGAGCAAGATTGCCCTGCCTTTTACTGTGACTAGCAGCATCCAGAAACGCCACCACAGCAGGAAGTGTCGCCATCGCAACAGTTTCCTGGATCAAATTGAAGTTCCATAATTTAAAATTTAAGTTGAACATGTTTACAATGATTGGCCAATCATCATAACAAAGACGACATCCTGATAGTAAAGACGCAAAAATATTTTGAGTCTTTTTGAACAACTCTTCGTCTTTACTATAAATTTTATTCTATGAAAAAAACCATTTCCCTTATTGCCTTAATTTTATTAGTAATCAATGTGAGTTTTTCGCAAAAGCGAGAACTAGCACCTGCACGTGGACATTACAAGCAGCTTTCAGTTTTTAATTCAAACCCGAAATCTCCAAGCGAGGAAATCGACAAACAGAAATTTATAACTGACAAAGAAACCATTGAGAGAAGGATGAGCCTCAAACCGAATTATCTGCAAAACGTTTCAGTCGAGGATTTCAAAATTCCGGAAGTTCCGGCAAACAGTTCTGACAGAACGAGAGCTGATAATGAATATTTGTATGCACTGCAGCAGCGAAGATCAGCTGAAGATGTAAGAGCGAGTCTTTACATGGCAAACGTATATTATAATCTTCGTGTAAGGGCAACTGACTCATCATACTCAAGATTCAGAAAAAATCTATTTTTTATTGGTCGCTCTATCGGCACTTGGTTTAATCCGGATAACCTTCCCGTCACGGCAGATTTCATGGCTCGTGTCTGGCAGGACGCCAGCTATTTTATTTGGTCACTTAAATTTAAATATGCGCGCATACGTCCTTATGTTATTGATTCCCGGCTAATGAATCTCGAACAAACCGATTGGGCAGCATACCCAAGTGGCCATGCAGCCAACTCCTACATTAACGCTTATATCTATCAGGAGCTGGCTCCCGAATTCACAGACTTCTTTATCAAAGACGCCTACGACATGGCTCACTCTCGCGAAATACTTGGTGTTCATTATCCGAGCGACTCTGAAGCATCCAGAATTTTCGCCCGTCAGTTCGTCAACATGCTTTTCGAAAACAAAAGGTTTCTTGAGGACTTCAAAAAAGTAAAAGAGGAGTGGGCAATCAAAGCATCCGAGACTTTTAAGAAGTAGGTTGTTGTTATCTTGATTATTCAGGACTAAATTCGTGATTTACCCAAGGTAAGTGCACGAATTAACAACTAATGAAACTCACAAAAAATATAGTAGCTCCTCATTTCAAGTTAGCCGATATTTATGACAGGACTATAGACTTAAATGATTATCGCGATAAAAAAATCTTTATTGGATTTTTCAGACATGCCGGTTGTCCTTTTTGTAATATCCGCGTGCATATGCTTCAAAAAGTCCGTGAGGAATTGAAGGCTAAAGGACTGGAGATGATTTTCTTTTTTGAATCAAAGAAGAATGTGTTATTGATGAGTACTTTTCATAAGGAAGTTTCACCGATTCCATTGATTTCAGATCCGGATAAGAAAATGTATTCAGCGTATGGATTGGAAAGCTCAGGATACAAGTCTGCCATAAGCCATTTAACGAGTTTTGTTCAAACTGCCTACAAAGCAAGTAAACTGGGTGTTCCAATCCATATGATGTCGGATGGTGAATCGATCAGCACGATGCCTGCTGAATTTCTCATCGACAAAGGATTGATTGTAAAAGAAATTCATTACTCAGAAAGACTAAACGACCGGATGAATCTCGATATCATCCGGTCTTTTGCAGACGCGTAATTTTATTATTTCATTCGGGATGTCGTGTGTGTTCCACGCTCGGTGAATTATCAATGCAGCGCCCAAGGCCGATGCTTGTGGTATTGAAGCCCCAAAAATTTTATATTCAGGAAACCCCGCCGCCAATAAATTCATGTAAACAGAATTGTTGCTGAACCCTCCATCAACAAAAATATTTTTCACCACTATGTTTTTTAAAATTAAAGAAGTGGACTTTATTTGCTGTCGTACCAAATCAATAACAAGTTGGTGATAGGCTTCTACCGGGGATTTAAAATCGGATAAGTTGCGTTTACCGAAATCAGATGGATGTTGACCTAACTTATTTTCTGTCTTGAAGTCTTTTGAGGTGTTGATGAGCTTCGCTGCAATGGTTTGATCAAACTCGATCGAATGAAGTTTCTCAGCTTTAACACCGAAATGAGATGCGATTTTCTGGATCATCAATTCGTGTTCATGCCCGGCAAACAACCTAGAGGCCTTCACGGGTTTACCTTCGTAACTTAAATACTGTAGGCAATCCAATTCCAATTCTTTTTGTGTAAGCTCACTTTGATTGAAAGGGTTGAGACTGATGCACCACGTGCCTGTGGAAATCAAAACAAAAGGATCGACAAAAGATTTCAAGTACGGAATCAAAGCAGCCGAACTATCGTGAAGTCCAATACCAATTTTTGTTTCATTCGATGTGACAACATGATCGGAATTCACCAATTCCGGAAATTTTGAATCAATGCCTTCTTGCTTTACCCATTTGTGGTAGTTATTTCTTTTAAAATCCCACAACATGGTATGGCATCCTATACTAGTGAGTTCTGTGAATGTTTTTCCTGTAAGAAGAAAACTAATGAACTGAGAAAGATGAAGAGAATATTTTATTTGATTGTAGAAAGAACTCTTTTCATGCTTCAAAAAGAATAGTTGAAGCGCTGAATTCAGGTTTCCTAATTGCGGAGAGGATGTTTGCAGGGAAAGTGAATCATCTTGATCGTAATGTGAAATGAATGATCGTAGCAGTTTCTCAGGAAATGGTTTTAAATAATTATAAAGATGCCCGATGGGCTTGCCTTGTTCGTCAAGATGAACAAAGCTCGCACCGTAAGCCGAGACATTAATGGATTTGATATTAATATGTTCGTGTGCTCGAACTAATTTAATTTCTTCGCTGACCCATTTTGTAAGTGAGTTAACGTTTTCGCAAGGAAATCCGTCTTCGTCTACTGCCTCTGGTAAATGAGCTGTTCGTTCATAAACGATTTTGTAATCTTCATTAAAGAGAAAAATCTTTTTATTTGTTTTGCCAATATCAAATACGGCAATGACAGGTGTTGGGGATGATGATGAATGTTGAATCATTGGTCAAAGACCTGTCGCAATTGTGGTTGATCCACGCTCACTAATCAATTTCTTTCGTGTTTCATTTTCGCGGAACACGCTAATCGGATTTAAAGCGGCACCGGATTGTAATCTTGCTTCTGCCAATAATGGCCGCACATCTGTGCGATAAGCATCTTGCAGAATTTCTTGTGAGAGAGCTACATCATTTTGAGCTTGCGCGTCAGCGAGTTTTTTCTGATCGACCAAATGAGCTTGAGCATAAGCGATCTTTATCGCCTCCACGGATTGCAATAAATCTTCTAATGGATCTTTAACATTGTGCGAGGCATCGATCATCCAGGCTAAGTCCAAGGCATGATCCATTTGATTATGATCAAGCCCTTCCACCAACTCATTGAAAATAAGAAAGAGCTGGTATGGATTGATGCTTCCTACCGTGAGGTCGTCATCACCATACTTGGAGTCGTTGAAATGGAATCCACCCAATTTTTTTTCCATCAATAGGAGGGAAACAATTTGCTCGATATTAGCATTTGGTAGATGATGGCCAAGATCGACCAACGTGTATGCCTTTGGCCCAAGTTTATTGACATACAGCAATGATTGTCCCCAATCACCAACAGTCATAGAATAGAAATTAGGTTCAAAGGCCTTGTACTCAATGAACATCTTCCAATCGGATGGCAGGGCTGCATAGATTTCTTTCAAACCTTCCAGTGTATTTTGAAATGCGTTTCGAAAATTTAATTGCCCTGGAAACGACGATCCATCGGAGAGCCAAACAGTGAGTGATTTAGAACCGAGTGCTTGCCCATGCATGATCACATCCAGATTATGCCTGATGGCTTGTTTGCGTACGGCTTTGTCGACATGCTGTAGTGAACCAAATTTGTAACTTAACTTTTGATCTTTTTGATCTTGAAAAGTATTTGAATTCATGGCATCGAATCGAATTCCTAGGTGATCGGCAAATGATTTTATCGCTGCTGGATTTTCAGGAATATCCCATGGAATGTGTAACGAGATCGCGCCGCTTGATTTATTGAGTGCATGTAAAAGCCCAATGTCTTCAATTTTCTCTTTCAGGTTGCGTGGTTCGCCATCACCAGGAAATCTTCCGAAGCGCGTTCCACCTGTGCCAAGAGCCCAACTCGGAATAGCAATTTGAAAGTCAACAAGCTTTTTTACGATATGATCATACGAAGGAATTGTTGCAGTGAGGTGTGCTAATTTCTTTTTGTGATCGGTCGACCATTTTTGATTACTGGCGTCGATGATTGATTTATTGATCTCCATATTTCAGGGAAGATAAAAAACTTCTTTCAAAGGAATGCTGATGGGAGATTGGTCCTCATTCGTTTCCATAATGTCTTTCATGTGGGCCCACCACTTTTTCATGATTGGGTTGCTTGGTAATTCATCTAAAGCTTTTTGATTTGAAACCTCCATCACACCCAACAGATCATTTGTATTCTCATCCAAAAAGATGGAGTAATTTGAAATGCCTGACCGCTTTAATAATTCCTTTAACTCTGGCCAAAGCTTATCGTGTCTGCTCTTGTACTCTTTTTCTTGCCCTTTGAATAATTTCATTTTGAAAGCGACTCTGTTCATTTGGTTGTCGGTTTTGTGCGTTGGCTAAACAATCAATTTTCTATCTAACAAAACCCATCGCTACACCACCATCAACGTTCAGAACGTTGCCTGTTGACTTATTCAACAATCCACCAATCAGTGCGAAGCATGCATTGGCAATATCTTCTGGTAAAATGATTTCGTTCAGTAATGTTCGTTTTGCGTAAAAGGCTGGAAGCTCTTCGACTTTCACGCCGTACGCTTTCGAGCGACCTTCCGCCCAGGCGCCCTCCCAAATTTTACTATCGGAAATTACCGCATCAGGATTAACCACGTTCACTCGGATTTTTTCAGCACCTAATTCTGCTGCGTTCAACCGACTAAGATGAAGCTGGGCAGCTTTTGCCGATCCATAACCTGCATTGTTAGGACCGCTCACCAGGGCATTCTTGCTTACAATGTTGATAATGTCTCCACCCAAACTTTGTTTGCGTAGAATCTCAACGCTAGCCTGAGTGACTAAGAATTGACCTTTCACCAAGATGTCATACAGCAAATCCCAATCTTGTTCGGTATGCTCTGCAATTGGTTTGGATATTGAAATGCCAGCACTGTTCACGATGATATCGATTCCACCGAAAGCAAGCATTGAAGATTTGATTGCATCTTGAATTTGCGAATGCTTTGTCACATCCATTAAAACTGTGGTGTAAGCATCCGGTCCAACTTCTTTTTTAAACTCTTCATCCGCTTTGGCTAACCGATCTTTATCATTGTCGATGATTACTGCACAGGCTCCTTCGCTAATAAATTTTTTTGCGATGGCTTTACCAATGCCGCCAGCGCTTCCAGTAATGAACGCTACTTTTCCTGTTAAGGGTTTTGGTTTTGGCATCCGTTGCAGCTTAGCTTCTTCCAGCAACCAATATTCAATGTTGAAGGCTTCCTGACGTGGGAGCGAAGTGTATTCTGAAATCGCTTCTGCACCTTTCATCACGTTGATGGCGTTGATATAAAATTCGCTGGCAACGCGCGCCGTTTGCTTGTCTTTAGCAAACGTAAACATACCGATGCCTGGATATAAAATTACAACCGGATTTGCATCTCGAATCGCAGGGCTGTTGGGGTGCTTGCAGTTTTCATAATATTCGCGATACATTTTACGATAGCCTTCAAATGCAGTTGATAGTTTCTCTTTTATAGACTTCCCTTCGGTTAGATCTTCATCAGGTGATAAATCCAAAACCAACGGGCTGATCTTTGTTCTTAGAAAATGATCAGGACAACTTGTTCCCATCGGGGCAAGTCTGGGTAGATCAATGGAGTTGATGAATTCAAGTACACGATCGTCATCTGTAAAATGACCGACCATTCTATTTTGGCTGGAACAAAATCCACGAAGAATAGGAGCGATCTTGGCGGCTTGATCTTTTCGCTTTTGCTTTTCTGCACTTTGAATTTTTACTCCACCAAATACTGCGCGTTTCTTTCCGTAATTCTCTTCGAGATATACTGCGCATCGCTCAATGACTTCTAATGTATTCAAATAGCTTTCGTAAGCTGTGTTGCCCCAGGTGAATAATCCATGAGAGCCCAACATAATACCGCGAATGCCAGGATTTTCGTCTAGACATTTTTTGAGTTTCAAACCAAGATCAAACCCTGGACGTTGCCACTCCACCCAGCCGATTGAGCCTCCGAAAAGCTCTTGTGTTATTTTCTTTCCATCCTTTGCAGCAGCAATAGCGATGGCAGCATCCGGATGCAAATGATCGATGTGTTTGAAAGGAAGAAAGCCGTGCAACGGTGTATCGATGGAGGGCGCCTTCGATGCAAGGTCAAAGATGCAATGATTAAACAATTCAACCATTTCATCTTCATGTTGAATGCCTCGATAAATATTTTTGAGGCTTCTGAGGCGATCTACATAGAGTGCTGCCAAACCACTCTTCTTAAGTGTTCCAATATCACCTCCAGAACCCTTTACCCACATGATTTCAGTTTCTTTTCCGGTTAGAGGATCCTTTGCCATTGCTTTACAGGATGTATTGCCTCCTCCATAATTTGTTAAGCGGAGATCGGCACCGAGAAGATTAGATCGATAAATTAATAGCGCAACTTCATCACCCGCCATTTCTCCCGCTTTCTTTTCATCCCATAGGTAATTGACTTTTGTAAATTTTTGAACCGTATTCGTCATATGTTTTTTATTCGTTCATCGAAAAATTTATGATATAGAATTTCCATAACCCACGAGAATTACGGAAGCTACGATCGTTAAAATGCCGACAATAATTGTTGTCAATGTTTTCTTTTTCACACCGTTCCATTCACCAAAAAAGAATCCCCACATATTGGAGATAAAAATGATAAAAGCCATGTGAAGAATCCAGGAACTGGCACCGTTGCCAAGTTTACTTTCACCCATTCCATAAAAGAAGAACTGTAAAAACCAGATCGTACCGGCCGTTGCTGAAAAAAAATAATTCTTGGAGAGCGGTGTTGTTGCGTCAGTATAATCCTTAAAACTTTTGTTTTTAATATTTAGAATCAGGCACCAAACAATATTGGTTGTGAATCCTCCCCATAACAGCACAACATAAGTGACGTTGTTTTGAAACAGAGGGTTGAAACCAAGTCTCACAGCTTCTTCTGCCATAGGCTTACCAGCCTCAATTCCAAAATTGAAACACGCACTCATTATTCCAGAGACAGTTGCTACCAGAAGCCCTTTAACTAAATTGAACTCTTCAATATTTTCTTTTTTATGCTCGTCTGACAAATCCTTTTCTTTCAACATCCCTGCCCGACCGCAGATAAAAATTCCGACTAGACACACAACTACTCCCGACAAAACCATAATGCCACCTGAATGGGAAAGCATCATCGAGAAAGTTACTTTACCGGAAGTTGGAAAAAGATCATAATAAATTGAAGGTATAAGCGAACCAAAAGCTGCGCAATATCCGAGGATAACAGAATTGCCTAGAGACATTCCGAGAAATCGAATTCCAAGCCCGTAGGTCAACCCTCCAAAACCCCATAACAGTCCGAGTATAAATGTCAACCAAAATGAAGTTGCATTGGCTGAGTGGATAATAGCTGCAAAACCAGGAATGGTAAAATATGCGGCAAGAGGAGGAACGATGATCCAGGAAAAAATGCCACCGATGGTCCAGTAGCTTTCCCATGACCATTTTTTCACACCTTTGAAGACTGTGTAAAAACTTCCGGAAGCAAATCCGCCAATGAAGTGAAATAAAACGCCAAGAATTACTGCCACAAAAATTAATTTAAATGTTCCGGATCATAAAGTTTAAACCACAATGTTATTTATCAAAGCGCAATTACCTATCATGTACTGTGATGCCTTTGCGTTAAACCTTCAAGTTGCATACTTTATTGTAAAAGGTGACTATAGCAGCGAGAAGAAAAATGAATTTCAGGGAGGTACAGGATAGAATCGACGGTCATTACTTATTAGCTTGAGCGTGCAATAGTTACATGTTTGTGAAATCAATTTTGTACTAACGAATATTTGTGAGACTCACTTTGAAAAATAGAAGATCATCTCCGATCATTTTTATCGGGATTATTTTTTTTAGCCTTTTTAATATTTGCAGATCGCAGACCACTGATGTTGGTACGTGGCCCGCAATAACTCGTGAAGCAAAACCATGGACTCGCTGGTGGTGGCATGGAAATGCATTGACTAAAGAAGGAATTACTGCCGAGATGGAGGCGTATAAAAAAGTTGGGATCGGTGGGCTAGAAATCACTCCGATTTATGGTGTGTTCGGATACGAGGATAAATTTATTGACTTCCTATCACCTGCATGGATGGAATTGTTGATCCATACTTTGAAAGAAGGTGAGCGTCTTGATATGGGTATCGACATGGCAACAGGAACCGGATGGCCTTTCGGAGGGCCTTGGATAAACGATAGAGATGCCTGCAAGAATCTGAATTACAAAATTTATGAAGTGAAAGGTGGAACACGCCTCGCAGAAAAGATAGAGTTCATCCAGAAGCCTTATTTGAAAGCAATCGGAAATTCTGTTTCGAACGAATCAGTCTATTTGAATCCTGCCGATATCTCTTTCAAGCAATTGGTTGATCCGATTGGTTCCATTAAAAACTTGCAACGCCTTGCGCTCGAGCAAATCAAATTTGAAAAGAGATTGAAACTCATAGCTTTAATTGCATACAGCGGTGCAGGCAAAGTGTTGGATATTACCAGTAGCGTTTCTCCCGATGGCACACTGCGGTGGGTAGCACCCAAAGGTGATTGGAAATTGTACGCGCTGTTCGAAGGATTTCATGGTAAGATGGTGGAGCGGGCTGGCCCGGGAGGAGAGGGCAATGTAATCGATCATTTTTCTACGGATGCATTGAAATATTATCTGTCGCATTTTGATAGTGCGTTTCACGGAAAGGATATTAGATCGCTTCGTTCCTTTTTTAATGACTCGTATGAAGTAGATGATGCACGTGGTGTAGCAGATTGGACGCCAACATTTTTTAAAGACTTTACGCGTTTGCGTGGATACAATCTTGCCGAACATCTTCCATCATTATTTTCCAAGACTGGTGATGGCAATCGTGTTCTTTGCGACTATCGCGAAACGATATCAGAACTATTGCTTACAAATTTTACGCATGAATGGAAATCGTGGGCGCATTCTAAATCTAAGATCGTTCGAAATCAGGCACATGGATCGCCTTCTAATATTCTTGACTTGTATGCCGAAGTAGATATTCCTGAAATTGAAGGAACAGAACCACTTAGAATTAAAATGGCTTCCTCTGCAGGAAATGTAACCGGTAAAAAATTGATATCATCCGAATCAGCCACATGGCTCAACGAACATTTTCAGTCCAATTTAGGAGATGTAAAAGTGGCGCTTGACAGGTTTATGCTCAATGGCGTGAACCACATGTTTTATCACGGCACATCTTATTCACCTCCCAATGAACCTTGGCCAGGTTGGTTGTTCTATGCTGCCGTACACTTTAATCCGCGCAACCCTTTATGGAATGATTTTGAAGTTTTGAATTCTTACGTAGCACGGTGCCAATCATTACTTCAAAATTCAACACCTGACAATGATGTTCTGTTATACTATCCGATCTATGATCGGTTCTCTCAGTCAGGCAGAGAACTTCTTGAACATTTTGACGGTATTAAAAAGCAATTCAACAATACGCCTTTTGAACGTGCCGCCAATACCTTGTTAAGAAAAGGGTATGCGTTTGATTATATCTCTGACAAACAAATTGGAGACGTTCGCGTAGAAAACGGAAAACTTAAGACTTCAGGAAATAGTGAATACAAAACCATTGTAATACCACACTGTAAATACATCCCACTATCAACCATTCAAAAAATTGTTGACCTCGCTAAAAGTGGAGCTACGATTCTTGTTGCAGAAGGATTGCCTGATTCAATTTCAGGCTTTAAAAATTATAGAGAGAATGAGATCACCTATAGAAAGTTATTGGAATCGTTGAATGGGAATGCGTCACGCATCAAAAAGATTATCCAATGGAAATTTGGTTCTGGTTTTATGCTCTCCGCCGACAGTTTATCCGATCTTTTAGCACATGCCTCAGTTCGAAAAGAAAGCATGGTTAATAAATCGCTTGAATTTATTCGTAAGAAAAGAGATGGTAATACACTTTACTTCATTGTTAATACTTCAGATCGCCTATTTGAAGAAAGAATTGTATTGCAATCTAAATCTGCCTCTTCTCTTGTATTTGATCCAATGGATGGAAGAATCGGATCAGCAAAAAGCAAAGCAATGAGTGACTCAACAGAGGTGTACATTCAACTAGCACCGCATCAAGGAATATTTATTGAAATGCGTAATGTGGTA
>DASYTA010000377.1:0-3317 GCA_036002745.1 Cyclobacteriaceae bacterium
CCGCGTTGATAGCCTCAAAAAACATTCCTTCAGAAGTAGAAGCGTTTCCTATAGTGCCAAAGGCAATTTCATTTCCGTTTGAGCTAAGATTAGAGAACTGCTTGAGTTCTTCACTTTGGCGAAACAGTTTAGAGGCATAGGCAAGACCTAATAGCCTTGGCATTTGTGCAGCAGTAGGCGAAATATCAGCACTGCTATTTTTTAGCTTCGCAAGTTCTTTCAGTTGGCCACGTTCATCCAGCATTCTGGTGGCAAAATGTCCTGTCATCTGCCTGCCTGCTGAAGCCGGATCTGCTTCTACACTTGTGTGAGCATACAGTTGAGCAAAATAATTTGTTAACACCATCTCGCCAATGGCGAGCATGAATGTTTGATCACGGTAATATCCGGCACGATGATCTCCATTGCGAAATACTTTGGCCATCGCTATTTGAGCCAATTCCTTGCCGTCACCGAAAATTCCAAATTTGGCCTTACCCATAAACACTTCTTTGCGTGCGATAAGGCTAGCCTCGCGGCTTTCGCAAGCAAGTTTGAAGTCTGCTAAAATCATTTCAGCTTTTTGATGCGAAATGCCTGCTGCCATGGTTTTTGTTAGGCCCACATTAATCAGGTTTATTGGTAAAAGTAGGGAAAAAGAAATGAGGGTTCAAAATGAAAAAATGTTGCCTAATTTTATTGGGTTATCGAATATAAGAGCAAAAGAATACATCGGAATTTCGTAGATTAAACAAACAATCAAATGTCTTTGTCAATCTCAATCAGCGGTAAAAAAGATGCGATATTTTCAATTGCAATCGAATGTTATCTTTGTGCACCAGATTTTAATTAGCTCATTTTAAATACTCAATTCCATGATTATTGGCGTACCTAAAGAAATAAAAAATAACGAAAACCGCGTTGCATTGACTCCAGCCGGAGCCCAGGAATTTGTGAGACGTGGCCATACAGTATACCTACAAACAAAAGCTGGTGAAGGCAGCGGTTTCAGCGATCAGGAATACGTTGGAGCAGGCGCAAAAATTCTTTCTAAAGCAGAAGAAGTATTCGCCATAGCCGAGATGATCATGAAAGTGAAAGAACCAATCGAGCAAGAATATGGCCTTATCAAAAAAGATCAGTTGGTGTTCACTTATTTTCACTTTGCATCTTATGAACCACTAGCACACGCCATGATCAAAACAGGTGCGGTTTGCCTTGCTTACGAAACTGTAGAACGAATTGATGGAAGCCTTCCGCTATTGGTGCCAATGAGTGAAGTTGCAGGAAGAATGTCAATTCAAGAGGGAGCAAAATATTTGGAGAAGCCATTAAAGGGACGCGGGATATTACTAGGCGGCGTACCTGGAGTAATGCCAGCAAAGGTCTTAATTCTCGGTGGAGGTGTTGTTGGAACTAACGCTGCGAAAATGGCGGCCGGCATGGGTGCTGACGTAATCATTGCAGATTTAAATATTAATCGCCTCCGTTATTTGGATGATGTGATGCCAAAGAATGTTCACACCGTTGTAAGCAGTGATTATGTTCTTAGAGAATTAGTGAAGACACATGACTTGATTATCGGTGGAGTATTGGTTCCTGGCGCAAAAGCTCCAAAACTTATTACTCGCGACATGCTTAAAACAATGCGACCAGGAACAGTATTGGTTGACGTTGCCGTTGATCAAGGTGGTTGTATCGAAACCTGTAAGCCTACTACTCACGAAAATCCGACATTCATTATTGATGATGTAGTTCACTATTGCGTGGCCAACATGCCCGGAGCTGTGCCTTACACTTCTACATTGGCGCTTACCAATGCAACCCTCCCCTATGCCCTCAAGCTTGCAGGGCAAGGTTGGAAAAAAGCATGTGCTGAAAATACTGACTTAAAAAAAGGTCTAAACGTTATTCAAGGTAAAGTTGTGTACAAAGCAGTTGCCGATGCCTTCAATCTTCCTTATACAGAGGTGAAGGAGTTTTTGAATTAACCGACAAATCAAGTTTAGATCATTGATGACTACCGACAAATACGATATCGTTATTAT
Source organism: Cyclobacteriaceae bacterium (assembly GCA_036002745.1). Classification (GTDB taxonomy): domain Bacteria; phylum Bacteroidota; class Bacteroidia; order Cytophagales; family Cyclobacteriaceae; genus ELB16-189. The sequence continues at coordinate 2,028 of DASYTA010000377.1, forward strand.
CGGTGCAGGCCACAATGGTCTGATCGCAGCAACATATTTAGCGAAAGCTGGTAAGCGCGTTTTAATACTTGAAGCAAATGAGGAAATTGGTGGCGCTACCCAAAGCGTGCGAGCCTTTCCTGATTTTGAAGCGAGATTGTCTCGCTATTCTTACTTGGTTTCTTTATTACCAGATCAAATTGTAAAAGACCTTGGACTGAATTTTAAAACCCTTTCACGAAAAGTGGCGAGTTATACACCCTTTCGTCAGCAAGGAGTTGATCAAGGTTTATACGTTTCACGAATTTGGGATGAAACAACATCAGCATCTTTCAATACTTTACCTGACGGAAATATTGAAGCGAAGGCTTGGCAAAAATTTTATGGTGAAATAGAAACGTTCGCTCAACGAATGGCGCCTTCCTTACTTACGCCATTGCCAACCCGATCGGAATTAAAAAAACAAATTGGCAATGATAGGCTGTGGAACTCGCTGATTGAAAATCCAATCGGGGAAGTGATCACAAATACTTTTAAAAGCGACATCGTTCGAGGTGTGGTGCTTACCGATGCACTTATAGGCACATACGTTTCAGCTTTTTCGATGCAAGCCAATAAATGTTTTCTATATCATTTAATTGGAAATGGAAATGGTGAATGGAAAGTGCCGGCTGGTGGAATGGGTGCCCTTGTGCTAGAACTGGAAAGAGTCGCGAAATCATCTGGCGTATCCATTGCCGTGAACAGCCGTGCTGTAAAAGTACAATCAGACGGAAAAGAAGTTTCCGTTACTCTGGAAGATGGGAAAACCATTTACGGTAAGTATTTACTCTCCAATGCAGCGCCACAGGTGTTAGCAAAACTGCGAGGTATGGATCCTCCTAAAAGTTTGGAAGGATCGCAGCTGAAAATCAATATGCTATTAAACCAATTGCCACGATTGAAATCAGGGATGAATCCTCACGACGCATTTGCCGGAACATTTCACGTCAACGAAAGTTTTACTCAATTGGAGCTAGCCTACCAACAAGCACAGTCGGAAAAAATTCCTTCTTCTCTCCCACTTGAAATGTATTGTCATACCCTAACCGATCCGAGTATTTTAAGCGGTGAATTACAGCGTGAAGGTTATCACACTTTAACACTCTTTGGACTTCACACGCCTGCTGCACTTTTTGATCAGAATCATGATGCGCAACGAACGGCTGCGATGGAGGCTGCCATCCGGTCGCTCAATGAATATCTCGTTGATCCGATTGAATCGGTTCTTGCGCGATCATCAACGGGTGAGTATGCCATAGAAGTAAAAAC